>CAZEHW010000068.1:0-15038 GCA_964511865.1 uncultured Hyphomicrobiales bacterium
AACCCGAAGGAACCAAAAGACAAAAATAACCGTTAGGTTTAATCAACTGCAAATCCCTTTCCATGAAAAACTTGTAGTAGTTGGGGTCACCTGAACTTTGGTATTCATATTTTTCGTAAAGTATCTTTGTATAGTCTGTATAAAAACCGCAATAATTTTCCCATTCTTTTTTGAATTCAGTATCCTTTTTCAACTTTTCTTCAAACCATGTATTGAATCTCAGAACATCCATTTCGTACTTACCCAACTGGGCAAATTCCTTCTTGACAGGTTTAATAGCTTCCCATGGCGGATTGCTTATAACAGCACTAAAACCCTTTGATTCTTTTGCTAATGGCTTTCCTTTTTCATCAAAAAAGCAGAAGAAAAATTCCATCGGAAAAAACAATGTGCTTTTATCCAATTCAAATTTTTCAAGCATTGCTTCCTTGATTCTCTTTTTGATTTCCAATGCATCGTCAACAACTGATGGTTCGAAAGGATTATTGATATATTCATTCCTGATTGATATTAACTGTTTAATTTCCTTTGTAAAATTATCTTTAAGGAACGATATCTGTTCTTCGAAATCATTGTCAATTAGAGCATCACCCCTGATAAAATTAAGTTCGAGGTCAGGTAATATATGAGTTTTTTCTTCTGTCAGCTTAATATAATTATAATTTCTCGGTTCGATTTTTATTGCTTCTTTCCAAAGATTTGTTTTGGCAGTTTCCAAAGCCCTTTCGTCCTTATCCGAAGCAAAAATGTGATTGAGAATAATTGAAGAAATCATCTGCAAACGTTTTGATTTTTGGAAAAAGTACTTTTCCCTGAAATTCTTTACATTTTGCACTGAAGCCGGCATATTGGTTATTTCATCAAAAGATAAATCTTCTACCCAGTCTGTTAGCTTTGCAAATTCCAGATAATAAACGTAAATTTTTCTGAAAACTTTAATCAAAAAACTTCCGCTCCCGGAAGTAGGGTCAATTATCCTTATTTTTCGGATATTGATCATTATTAATTCGAGTTTGTCGAAAACTGTTGCTTCAGATATTTCTGTTTTCAACATCTCAAATGGCTCATTGAATATTGTATCAACTAAACACTGAGTCATGTAATCGGTAATGGTTGCAGGTGTATAATATATTCCTTCATCCTTGCGGGCTTTGGCAATCCATGTTTCATAAGCTTTGCCAAAAATATCTTCGTTGATTTTTCGGTAATTGAAATGAACTAAACCTTTGCCGTATGTTTTTGACCAGGAATCGAGGCCAAGAATTCTCTCAAATTTTTCACGAAAAGTAACTAAATTTGCGGGTGCTTTATCAATATAATCCCAAATAGGAGTTTTAAATAATTCGGTATTATAGTAAACATTAAAAAAACTCTCAATCGAATGAAAGAAATGTTGAAATACTAATTTATTTCCTTTTGGTTCCCACTTTTTTAAAATACCTTCAAACTCTTCCTGAATATGTTTATAGTTTATCAGCCCAAAGTCTTCGAGTGTTTTAATAAAAATAAATTTATTTAAAAACAGGACAATTAATTCTTCCTTTGAAATTATTGAATCATTAATCAGCTTAACACTTTTCAAATCATCAAACCAAGTTTGCAATGATTCAAAAAATTCTTTGTCCAAATCTATTTTAAGAATATCATCTTCAACTCTTCGAATCGTATCCCAAAGATTATCATATTGAATAACATCTACTAAAAAATCCGTAAAATCTACTTCTTTAAATGGTTTAAAATCAATCAATGCCTCACGATTGAAAAAATAAGCAGTCTTTAGGTTAGTTAAAATTATAAATTCTACACTTTTATTTTTCAGATATTTTTGGATTTGATTCTGGTGTGCATCCCAACGAATAGGTAGTTGTTTGATTTGTTTGTTGCTTGTATCCCGAACAAACAATGGCTTCAGTTCTAACAACACAGGATTTCCGACCCCCGGCTGATAAATAACAACATCAATAAAAGAATTATCAAAATTGACTTCAGAAGCTATTTCAAGCCTCAACAAATCTCTAATAACAAATTGGATTAACTCGTTTATTGCAGTTTCGGGTTTAACTTTTATTTCCAGATGGTGTAGGTATTCATTAATATAATTATACTTATATTTTTGAAGTTCCTGAAGGTCTGCCAATTTAATAGCATTGAAAGAGCAAAGTTGCTTAAGCTCTTTTACAATTTCAAGACGTTCTTCATTACTTAGAAATACTTTCATTTTACAGTTTTTAAGTTTTGTATTAAAAAGAAGTTTAAATTATGAAATCTTTAAGATTAATAAAAATAGGTTTTTGTCTTTGATGGCATTTTTTTTGCTAAACTTAATAAGATATTATTAATAAATTGAAAATTTTACTTTATGCCCGAAACCGATTTATTTAAAGAAATAATTGCTTTGCAGACCGAACAAAAAAATCCAAGGTCTGAAAATATTGATTTGTCTTCCACAAAAGAAATTTTGGAAATAATCAATAATGAAGATATGCTTGTAGCTCTTGCCGTCCAAAAAGAATTGGATAATATAGAAAAAGCAGTTGAGATTATAACCGAAGCTTTCAAATCTGGGGGACGGCTTTTCTATGTTGGTGCAGGGACGAGCGGCAGGTTGGGCATACTTGACGCCTCCGAGTGCCCCCCAACATTTGGTGCAAACCCTGAAATGGTTCAGGGAATCATCGCAGGGGGTAGGGAAGCAGTCTTTATGGCACAGGAAGGTGCCGAGGATATACCCGGAAATGGTGCAGAAGAGATAGCTTCGAGAGGTATTGACCCGCCTGATGTCGTTTGCGGAATTGCCGCATCCGGCAGAACACCATTTGTAAAAGGTGCAATGGAAGAAGCAAAAAAAAGAGGGTGCAAAACAATTTTCGTTTCAACGGTTACTCATTCAAAAGTAAATGAATTAGGTGTTTTTGCAGATATAATTATTTGTCCTGAAGTAGGTCCCGAGGTTCTCACCGGCTCCACTCGCATGAAATCCGGTACTGCACAAAAAATGGTGCTAAATATGCTGACAACTGCTTCTATGATAAAATTAGGAAAAACTTATGGTAATGTTATGGTTGACTTACAATTAACTAATGCTAAATTAAAAGAAAGAGCAAAAAAAATCATAATGTCAATCACCGGAATCACTTATGACGAAGCCGAAAAATACCTTTTAGAAAGCGAAGGGCATGTAAAAACAGCACTTGTGATGATTAAATCCGACGTTGATAAAGACAAAGCAAAACAACTACTTAGCCAAGCCGATGGTTTTGTTAGAAAAGCTATTATTCATTAACTTTCAGAAAGTTCAAATCTTTCAGAAAGTTAACTTTATCTATTAAGAATACAACAGTGAAATATCTACAAAAATATGATATTTGTCTATCAAATCTCCATTCATTTTAAAAATGTTACAAAAGTTTGCAGTAACCTGTTTATCATCTAAACGTGTATAAGTAACTGTACCATAAGTAATTAAATTATCATCTTTTCCAATTTCATCGCTAAGATTGTGACTCAATCCCTTGATTGAATTAAAGAAGTTATCAATTACATCATATATATTTTTCTTTCCGGAAACTGTTGGCATATTCCCAAAAGTTAGCTCACATTCCTCAGTTAAAAATGAGCAAAATTTAGTTGTATCTTTGTTATCTATAGCCTCGAATATGTCAGAAATCAATTTATCTTTGAACATAAAAATCCTTTTAAAGTTAGTATATATTAATATTATTATTAGACAAAACAAAGTTAAGAAAATTGGATGAATAATCCAAAAGAAAAAAATTAATATTTCAAATCTTTAAATCTCATATTTGGTTTCTGCACTTAACTTCGTATTTTTGTATTGATTAAATTTAAGTAAATTCTTTTCTTTTTTAGTCTTTATAGATATTATTAATTCTTTGGTTTAAATGATTGTGGAATAAATATGATAATAATGAAATTTGGTGGCACCTCAGTTAAGGATGCTGAAGCGATGGGCAGGGTTTTAAAAATTGTATCATCTTACCAACAAGAAAAACCTGTTATTGTTCTTTCAGCATGTTCCGGTATTACCGATAAACTACTTGATTTAATAACTAATTCACCAAGGAATTCCAAATCGAAAATCAATAAAATTATTGATGAAATTGAATTACATCATCAACAAATTATTCGGAATTTGATAAATGACAAACAATTACAAAAGCATGCCAACACAGAAATATCAAAATATATTGAAGAAATAAGAAGACTTGTTGAAGGTGTGAAACTGTTAAATGAATGTACAGACAGGAATACTGCTCAGGCAATTGCTTATGGTGAATTATTGTCAACCACAATATTCCATTTTGCTTCAATCAACATAGGTTTAAAATCAAGATTGATAGATGCGAGAAATATAATGAAAACAAATTCAAGTTTTCTAAATGCTGATGTTGATTTTACGGAAGTTAAGAAAAGTACTTCTTCATTTAAGAAAATATTCAAAACTCATGATTTAATAATTACTCAAGGATTTATTGGGAGTGATTCTAAAGAAGTAACAAGTACTTTGGGTAGAGGCGGCAGTGATTACTCTGCTGCAATTTTTGGTGCAGCCATTAAAGTGAATGAGATCCAAATCTGGACAGATGTCAGTGGAGTATTAACAACTGATCCAAGACTTGTCAAATCAGCAAAAACAATCCGAGAAATTAGTTATCATGAAATGAGAGAATTATCTTTTTATGGTGCAAAAGTTTTACATCCTGACACAATTAAACCAGCTGTTGATAGCAAAATTCCGGTACGAATTTTAAATACGTACAAACCTAAAGACAAAGGAACGGTGATAGTTAGCCGGATAAAATCTAACAAACCTGAGATTAATTCTGTTATTTTAAAACCGGTTTGTTATGAGTGTAATATAAATATTCCTGCGAACATTAATAGTCAGCAGTTTTTTACAGAGCAAATTAACTTATTTATTATTAATTCATTTAATATTCTGTATTCTGTTTGTACTGAAGGAAATTGCCGTATTATTTTTGAAAGCAATATTATAAAAATAAATGCTTTAAAAAGTCTATTAAAATTGCAAAACTTCAAAATCGAAAAAATGTCCTTATTATGTATTGCAGGAAATAATTTGAATTTCAGTCTTAATCAAGCTGGTTCACGTAATGATAAATTGTTAATTAACAACTGTTTAAATGAAATAAGTTCAATGAGTCCTGTTCAAATAATTTTTGGAGCATCAGAATATTCAATAATTGTGTTAATGAATACGGATAGTGGATTGCAGGCTCTTAAAAAAATCCATTCTTATATTATCAAAAATTTACATAAATAATTAAAGACAGAAATTAAAGTAAACAAGAATTGTAATGTCAATCTGAATTAGGCGGCTTGTTTTCTTCAGGAACTTCAATGGGTTTCATTGGCTTAAACCTGCCTTCTTTTTTCTTAAACAATGGGGTTGATTCGGGGTTAGTTCTTGAATCTTTAATTTTAATATCATCAGTTTTTTCAATTGAAGCCGGTTCAAGTATTTTTGAAGGTTCTATTGCCGGTTTTTTAGCTCTATATCTCCTTCTACTTTCAGCTACTTTAATAGAATCCTTTTCATAGGGATACGATGAATTAACTACTTCTGTTGCTGTTATCTTAATATTTCTTACAACAGTACCAAATGGTCCTAATGGTGGTAATCGTTCGCCATTTCTTTTAAATTCGACAGCCCCGGCATTTCCAAGAGTAATCATGAAATATTCAGCCGCAGACCATTTTTTTTCAAAACCAGGGTACATAAACGCCTGATCGCTTATCTTTCCGTCAATTGTTATTTTTATCCATGCGGAATCTTTCGCTACTACATGGAGCGTTATACTGTCACTCCCGCTATAAAAAGAAAACAATCCTTTACTTTCCGGCTTGATTAGTTCGGCTGTTGTATCGTCGTTTTTCATATTTTCCCGGTTAGAATTTAAATCCGGTTCGTAGAGGAATGAATAATAAAAAATCAGAAGTAAAGCTATTGTAATCGTAAAATATATGAGATAGTTAACAATTTTTTCCTTATTATCAAAAATAATATTTGGTTTTAAAAACAAAGTTTTCCAATCCTTCTTTTCCTTTACTTCAGGCTCACTTATGTTAAACTGAACAGGTTCAGGTAATTTGGCTTTGAAAAGTTCATCTAATTCTTCTTCAATTTCAAATAAAGGAATATGTAGTAAATTAGCATATGTAACAACAAAAGATTTTGCATAAACGGGAGGAACAACTGTGTAGTTGCCATTTTCCAGAGCTTTGATAATATGCGAACGAATCTTAGTAAGCTCACTTACTTTTTCTAATGAGAGCTTTTGTTTTTCCCGTTCTGACCTTAATCTTGTTCCTAATGTTTCCATTCAATAAATACTATGCGAAAACTTTTATTAAAATGTATAAATTGTTCATATACAGATTACAAATATATGATATCAGCAATAATAATACCATTAATTTAGAATTAAATTCTTGTTTTTATTACGATATTAAGAATCTTTATTGTTATTTTTGTGCTTTCTGTTTTATAAGTTTTAATAGATTATTTGTTATAAAAAATTGTGAATGGAAGCTACATTTAAAAAAAGATTTCTGATTTTTTCTTTAGTGTTATTGATATTTGGTTCTGTAAGCAAAGATTTTGCTAATGAGACAGATTCCTGTTTGTCAGATGAACAAATAGTAAGTTGTTTAGTATTCAATCACGATGAGGACATTAGGGCAGAGTCAGATGTATTTATAAAAGATACTATAAGTAGTAATTTTGAAAATCAATATATTCCATTAAATGAATTTAAGTATGCTGATAATCAACGTTTTACAATAAGCGGTGATTTGCCATTAAAAGAGACTGATATCAAGCTTGTTCCAACAATTATCTTTGGAGCCGGATTAACTGCTGTTTTTGTTGCTCAGCATATAGGACAGATGAAAACCATATGGAAGGATATGGGAGAATTTAGATTTCAGGAAGACATAGAGCAAGACTTTTGGGCAGATAAATGGGGACATTTCTATGGTGCTTATTTTACATCCTACCTACTAAGTGAAACATTGATTGAATGTGGATTGAGTTATGATGCAGCGTCTGTTTGGGGTGGTGCTCTTGGTTTATCATATTCGACTTATGTTGAGGTTCTAGATGGATTTGGAGAAAATTGGGGATTCAGTCCCTCCGATTTTTATGCTGATGTTGTCGGTGCAGCATTCTTTGTTGGACAACACTATGTACCTGTTTTACAAAATTTCACTCCAAAATTTATGTATTTTCCTGCTGACTGGCATGGTGATGAACCAAGGATGCCTCATGAAATGTTTATTGATGACTACAGTTCTCAGGCTTTTTGGCTTTCTGTGAACATCCATAATCTTTTACCGGAGAATTTTAAAAATTATTGGCCTTCATGGCTTCAGCTTAGTTTTGGTTACACAGTCAGGAATATTTATGATGTATTTCATTATCCGGAATTACAGGAAAAATACATTCCGATAACTGATGTTAAAAAGGATTTTGTATGGGGTAGCCCAAGATATGTAATTGCTCTTGATTATGATTTGGCTAAAATTCTTCCTGAAGGTCCGGGCTTTTGGAACTGGTTGCGTCAATCTTTGAATCATTTCAAATTACCATCACCCGCAATTGAATTCAGCCACAGCAAGACAAGGTATTATTTAGTTTATCCTTTTAAGTTTTGAGTTTAATAAGTTTAATGAGTTTAATAAGTTTTGAGTTTAATAAGTTTAATGAGTTTAATAAGTTTTGAGTTTAATAAGTTTAATGAGTTGAAATTGATTAATAAATATATATTATGCTTAATTATTACGGCACTTGTTGGCTTTAATTTTGCTCTGGCTAATTATTTGCCTGATAGTACAGTATCTGAATTTAATGAAACAGTTGAAAAAATGGATTCAGCTAATATTCATAAGGGAGAGTTATATATTCCGTTGTCAGAATTTATGTATGCCGATAACATCAGGCACACAATGAGTGGAGATTTACCACTGAAAGTAACAAAAATAAACAAATGGAGGACAATCACTTTCGGAGCAGGATTTACCGGAGTTTTTATTGCACAGCACTTTCTACAGAAGAATACATTATGGGATAAATTAGGGGAATTCAGAATTAAAGAAGATATCACTCAAGATTTATGGGCAGATAAAACAGACCACTTTTTTGATTCATATTTCGCCTCGTATCTTTTAAGCGAGACACTAATTGAATGTGGATTGAGTTATGATGCTGCGAATATTTGGGGAGGAGTATTGGGATTTACTTATTTGAATTATATAGAAGTTTTGGATGGATACGGAGTCAATTGGGGATTTAGTCCCTCTGATTTTTATGCTAATGTTGCAGGAGCTGTTTATTTTGTAGGTCAACACTATATTCCCTATTTACAAAATTTTACTCCAAAATTTATGTATTTTCCTGCAAAATGGCACGGGGAGAAACCAAGAATGCCCCACTCTGTTTTTATTGATGATTATAGCTCTCATACATGCTGGTTATCGGTAAATGTACATAATATGTTACCGGAATCTGCAAAGGATTATTGGCCCTCTTGGTTACAAATAAGTTTCGGATATGCGGCAAGAAATCTCTTTGCTTATGAAAATTACTCATATAGTCCCGAATTGAAAGAGATAAACAAAGAACTGATTGAGAAATATTCAAAAATTACTGAAATTAAGAGAAATGAAGTATGGGGTAGCCCACGTTATATTATTGCTCTTGATTATGATTTATCAAAGATAATACCGGATAATGGGAGCTTTTGGAATTGGATGCGTCAGACTTTGATGTATTGGAAGCTTCCATCTCCTGCAATAGAGTTCAGTCAAAGAAAGCCAAGATATTATCTCGTATATCCATTTCCTATTTAAATATAATGAATTCAATTACTTGACGAAATATCCTGACTGATTGTATTTTATTCAAGATAACAAATATTATTGTAAAATTTGTTAAATTGCTTTTCTTTTTAATAATTATTTTGATATTTTGTGAGAGAAATTAGACATAACGATAAAAATACTGATATAGTAAATCATGCTCATGGAAAAAATTTTCAAAAAGCCATGGATGTAAAGGGTAAAATTCTTAAGAAAATCAGTTTGATTATCCCGGTTTTAGAGGAAGAAAAGATTCTGGAGGAAACGTTAAATAACTATACAACAGAAATGCTTAATAAATATAATGTTGAACTGATTATCAGTGATGGTGGTAGTCATGACAGAACATTAGATATATCAAGGCAATTTTCCAAAAAAGTTATAGAATATAATGGTTCATCTAAACAGACAATTTCTGCAGGGAGGAATTCAGGAGCAGAAAAAGCTGATGGGGATATATTTGTCTTTATAAATGGGGATTCTTATCCCGAGAACGCTGAAAAGTTTTTTGAACTAATATATGATTGGGCAAATAACAAAGGTATTTATAAAAATTTTATTGCTCTAACTTGTTGGGTAACAATTCATCCGGAAGAAATGTTATTAAAAGATAAAATATTTTATGCTATACATAACAGATATATTATGTTGCTGAATTTTATCAGCGTTGGTATGGGTAGGGGAGAATGTCAGATTGTAAAAAGAGAATATTTTGAACGGGTAAATGGTTATGATGAGAAATTAGCTGCTGGCGAAGATTTTGATTTATTTAAACGTTTAGCAAAAATTGGAAAAATTGGTTTTATAAAAGAAATTAAAATATATGAATCTCCCCGCAGGTTCAGGAAATATGGATATTTTAAAGTTATTTTGCAATGGATTATTAATTCGATTTCTGTTATGGTTTACGGGAAATCGGTTTCTGAGGAATGGGACCCGGTAAGATAAATAATTAATAATTAACAATTAAGACTAACAATGAAGAATTAACAATTCAAATTTGAAATTTGAAAAATGATGTGTAATAAAATAATACTAATATAGATATATGAATGAAGTAATTGGAGTATGTTTGGGGGCTTCGACAGTCTCGTTTGTAAGAGTTAGTAAAAAATCTGACGGAGTAACTGTTAAGCAACAATTATCCTTAGCACATAATGGTAATCCTAAAGATATTTTTTTAGATAAGCTTAAGGAATTTAATCAGGATATGATTCCTGTTATCGTTACCGGCAGGAAATTTAGAAACCTTGTTAAACTGAATCAAATATCTGAACCTGAAGCTACTGAATATGCAGTTGAATATATCAGAAGTGCCGATGACAAATTTTCTGCTGTTGCAAGTCTGGGCGGTGAAACTTTTATGGTTTATACTCTTGACGAATTTGGCAAAATTTCAAATGTTATTACCAAAAATCAATGTGCTTCAGGTACAGGTGAATTTTTCCTTCAGCAATTGAAACGCATGGGTTTAAAGACAGAAGATGTTTTGGCTCAATCAAATGGCGCTTCTCCGCATAAAGTATCAGGAAGATGTTCTGTTTTTTGTAAATCAGATTGTACTCATGCACTAAATAAGGGCGTACCTCATGCCGAAGTAACTGCCGGTCTGGCTATGATGATGGCTGAAAAAGTTGAAGAGTTGCTAAAGAAAGTCAAATCCGGTAAAAAAATCATTATTGGTGGAGTTTCGCGAAATTCAATAGTTATGAATTTTCTAAAAAAAATGATTGATGATATTTACATACCAAAAGAAGCTCCATATTTTGAAGCTCTTGGAGCTGCCCTATACGGTTTAAATAATGAAATAAAACCCTTTACTTCTTTTGATGATATATTTGATGAACAGGAAAGTTCATTTGTTTTCCACCGACCATTAAATGAATTTACAGAAAATGTGATTTTTAAAACAATGGAAAGAGGAAAGGCAAATAACGATGATAATTGTATATTAGGTCTTGATGTAGGTTCTACGACAACAAAGGCAGTCATATTGAGGGTAAATGACAATAAAATACTGGCATCTGTTTATCTTTATACATTAGGTAACCCAATTAAAGCATCAAGGGATTGTTATAGAGATTTGTTAAAGCAAATTCCCGAAACAATTAATATCATCGGTCTTGGTACAACAGGCTCAGGAAGGCATATTGCAGGATTACATGCCCTTACTGAAAGTGTTTACAATGAAATAGTAGCTCATGCAACTGCCGCTGTTTATTTTGACCCTGAAGTTGATACTATTTTTGAAATTGGCGGACAGGATGCAAAATATACTTATTTAGTAAATAAAGTTCCTGCAGACTATGCAATGAACGAAGCATGTTCTGCCGGCACAGGTTCTTTTATTGAAGAAAGTGCATATGAATCATTAGGAGTCAATGTTCAGGATATTGAACCAATAGCTTTGAGAGGAAAGAGACCTCCGAATTTTAATGACCAATGTGCTGCCTTTATTAGTTCGGATATTAAAACAGCAAGTCATGAAAATATTTCGAAAGAAGATATAGTTGCAGGTTTGGTTTATTCTATCTGCTTGAATTACGTAAACCGTGTAAAGGGAAGCCGACCTATTGGGAGGAAAATTTTTATGCAGGGTGGCGTTTGTTATAATAAAGCTATTCCAATCGCTATGGCGGCATTGACAGGCCAGAAAATAGTTGTTCCCCCAGATCCAGGTTTGATGGGTGCATTTGGGGTAGCTTTGGAAGTTAAAGAAAAAATTGAATTGGGTTTGTTATCAAAAAAGAGTTTTGATTTAAAAGAACTATCTGAAAGAGATGTAAATTATAAGAAACCTTTTATTTGTCCGGGTGGTAGAGAGAAATGTGATTTAAAGTGTTCAGTGAATTTAATACAAATCGAAAACAAGACATATCCTTTTGGCGGTGCCTGTAACAAGTATTACAGCATTACTAAAAAAGGCAAAGTCAATCCAAATGAATTTGATTTCGTAAAGAAAAGGCAATATTTGATGTTCGAGAAATATACAAAGCAAAATTCGGTTTCAGTATAAAGTTTAAAAGTTGGGAGAAGGGATAATTGTTGATAGCTAACAATTTATAATCTAAAAAATGAAAAAAGAAATTGACAAAAAAAATCTTGATTTTACATTTGAAAAACCATTTATTCATAAAGGTCTTTATGTAGCCGGAGTTGATGAAGCAGGTAGAGGTCCGGTAGCAGGACCTGTTGTAGCTGCGGCAGTAATATTGATACATGATTTTAAGAATATTTATGGAATTAATGATTCAAAAAAATTAACTCCGCAAAAAAGAGAAGAATTTTTTGACATTATCAGAGATAATTCTGTAAGCATTGGTATTAGTATTGTTGACAATTTTATTATTGATGAAATTAATATTTTACAAGCAACAATTAAAGCTATGCATCAAGCAATAAATCAACTAAATTCACAACCTGTTCAACTATTTATTGATGGGAATTATTTCAAAGATATAGGTATTCAATACCAAACAATAGTTAAAGGAGACAGTAAATGTTTGTCAATAGCTGCGGCATCTATAATCGCAAAAGTAACCAGGGATAGATGGATGACCGAAGTTGCAGATAAATTATATCCTCAATACCAGTTTAAACAACACAAGGGCTATGGTACCAAGGTACATATGGAAGCAATCAAAAAGTATGGTCTTTGTGAATTTCACAGGAAGACATTTTTAAAGAAATTTCGTAATGAAGAAAATAATCTCTTTAATGAAACTAGTGATTAGAACTTTTCATTGGCAAAAAGGACGTCAGTCCTATTAATTTCTATCAACTATTTTCTTTTGTACTTTCCCATCAATTGTCCTTCAGCGATTATATGACCTTCCATCTCCTTCAGGATTTCTTTCTTTGTTAAACCGGGTTTGACATTTAGTTTTACATCAAGAGCATATATTTTGAAAAAATATCTATGTATTCCCGAAGGAGGGCATGGTCCTCCATAACCGATTCTTCGAAAATCAGTAGTTCCCTGCATTGTTCCGTCTTCAAACTTTTCGTTTTTGGGAAAGTTTTCTTTTAACTCCAAGAGAGTAGTTGGAATATTATAAACTACCCAGTGAACCCATGTACCCATAGGTGCATCAGGGTCATCTGCAATCAGGACAAATGATTCGGTAGTCTTTGGAAAATTAGTCCAAGCAATTTGAGGAGATATATTTTCTGCGTCGCAAGTAAATTTCGAAGGAATCATTTCTCCTTCTTTGAACGCTGTGCTGGTAACTGAGATATCCATTTTATTTTCCTTTGAAATAATTGGAACAATTATAAAACTAATTAAAGTAAGAATAAAATAATATTTCAAAATTTTTTTCATTATACTTTCCTAAAAATTATAGATCACTTGGTAAATAAGGTGTCGTTAATAATTCTTCAAAAAGTTTCCATTTCATTTTTGAAGTATCTTTTGACTTATCGATTTTAGATTCAACCCAATTTTTGCAAAGCTTTTCTCCAATATAATAAGTTACAATATAAGAACGGTATTGCTCAAAAAATTTAATATTAATTTCAGCATGTTCCTTAGTTCTAAGCTTAGCTTTCATAATTTTTTCGATTGCTTCATCCCTGCTTATTTTATCGTTGAGAAAATCTCTTGCTACATCAACTGATGAATAATCGAGTTTTCCGACTAAATCGAGTACTTTGTAGTATTCATCAGCTTTATCAGTACTTATTCCGGCTAGTGGAAAAAGCACTTCTTTTTCAAATTCAATTCTTTCATCATTCTGGAAGGCAACTTCAATACCATAGTTTGCTAATCCTTCGGAAAGAACTGCCAATGGACTGAATAATGGATAAACCGTGAATTCAACCCAACCATTTTGTTTAACGAATTGTTCTTCAATTAAGCTATGATAAACATGATGTCCAGGATAACCTTCGTGGCAAGCCAAGCCAACCGCTCTGTCAATATAGACAGGCAAATCAATATTGATTTGTATTAAACTTGTCGCATTTCCTTTAAACCAGTTGTAACCACCCCATGATTTATTTCGGACATATTCCAAAATGAATTTTTCATTAGCAGGCATTGTTAAATGAGCTAATGTTCTTCTCTTTCCCTCAGCTATAGCTGTTTTGAAAACTGTATCAACTTTTTCAGGAGGAATAATAAATTGCTTTCTATACTCAATAAATCTTATGTCAAGCGAACCTTTGCCCGGTAGTAATTTATCCAATTCATCAAAAACTTTATTATTTGAATCGTAAGGAGAATTTTTGACTACAACATCAAAAAGTGCCATTGATTCTTCGTCAAATGACATTTTTTTACCTGACAGAATTTCGGCTCTGGAATGAACTGCCTCTATCATACGTTTTAGGAAAAGTATTCTTCGTAAATTCTTATTATCCAAATTAATAATTTTGATTTTATCGAGTTGTTTAATTAAAGAATCAGTCTGCTTTTTGATATCATTAATACTAAGGTTTAACTTAACAACTTCATCTTTATATTTTTCCGGACCGAAGTAAGCATCCACATAATCAGCATCGAATTTACCTAAAGCAAGAACCAATTTTACATAATGCTCGGCGATTGAATTAACCTGTGAGATATTAACTTCTTGAGTATTATTGCAAGAAACCAATAAAAGTAATATTAAAATATATTTTATCATATAATTCTAAAATTTTCTAAAAGATAAAATTAAATTTACCAAATATTACTGAAATGAGAAAACGAAAATTAGGGAGGACTAATTATTTTAAGCCCCCCTCTGAATTTTATTTTATTCTAATTTCTTACACTGTCTGTACAAGCGTCTCTGCTGTATTTCTTCTTCCATGAACTATATTAGGTGCCCTGAATGTACGTTTTTCTTTAACGGCTTTTTCGAATTCGTCACGGAATTTATTTACAAAGCCACCCATGACAGGAGAGAAGTCCCCTTTAACGGGCCATGCCGCGGCATCACCTAATGCACAGATTGTATTTCCTTCTATCTGCTGAGCAATTGATAATAATAAATCTATATCGCTAAGCGAACCTTCGCCATTATTTATTCTTTTTAAGATTTTTTCCATCCAACCGCAACCTTCACGGCATGGAGTACATTGGCCGCATGATTCATGATGATAAAAATGTATCAATCTTAGCATTACTTTCACAATATCAGTATCATCAT
>CAZEHW010000069.1:0-14962 GCA_964511865.1 uncultured Hyphomicrobiales bacterium
AAAATCACAAAATGAAATTTGATGAAAAATTCTAAAACTTGAATTTTAAAACATTCACCAAAATTATTTTGCTAAATTTCACCTCACGGGGAAAATGAAATGCAGATCAAGGTGAAAATTAATTGGCTTTTAGTTTTTTACTAACATCTAATTACTGCTTCGGATTAACTGCTCTTCTGCCAATGCAATAATATTCAAAACCAAGCTCTTCCATCTCATCCAAATCATATAAATTCCTTCCGTCAAATATCAACGGTTCATTCATCAATGATTTTATTTTATCGAAATCAGGACTTCTGAAAACATTCCATTCAGTCGCTATTATTAAAGCATCTGCATTCTGCAAAGCATCATAAAAATTTTCTGAATATTGAATTTTATCTGCATATCTCAATTTTGTATTTGCCATTGCTTCAGGGTCATAAGCAACAATTTTAGCCCCTTTTTCCAGCAATATATCAATAATCCTGAAAGCAGGTGCTTCCCTCGTATCATCCGTATTGTGTTTGAAAGCTAATCCCCAAATTGCAAAAGTTTTTCCATTTAGAACATTTCCAAAGCGTTTTAGGATTTTGTCGGTAAATCTTACAATTTGCTTGTTATTAACTTCATATGCCGCCCTAACTATATCAAGCGGTGTATCAGCTGTATCGGTGGAATGCAATAAAGCCCTCACATCCTTTGGAAAGCATGAGCCGCCATATCCAATACCTGCAAATAAAAACTTCTTGCCGATTCTGCTGTCTGCTCCTATGCCATGCCTGATTTTTTCAATATCTGCTCCTGTTTTTTCACAGTAAGCTGATAAATCATTCATAAAAGAAATTTTAGTGGCAAGAAATGAGTTGGCTGCGTATTTAGTTATCTCAGCACTTTTTTCATCCATGATAATTATTGGATTGCCGGTTCTTACAAATGGCTGATACAAATCCATCATAACATCTCTTGTATATTCGCTGGATGTACCCACGACAATTCTTTCCGGAAGCATTGAATCCTCAACAGCAAATCCTTCCCGTAAAAACTCAGGATTGCTTGCTACTTCAAACTTATCATCAGGGAGATATTTCGATAATATTGCTCTCACTTTTTCTGCTGTTCCAACAGGAACTGTACTTTTATTTAATATTATCTTTTTCTCATCGAACTCAGTTGCTCCAAGAATTCTGCCGATTTCCTCCGCAACATCCATCACATGATGTAAATCTGCTGAACCGTCCTCGTATGGTGGCGTGGGTAAACATAAGAATATAACTAGTGAATTTTTAACTGCATCTTCAAGATTTGTTGTAAATCGTATTCTTCCTTCTTTCACATTAGATTTTAACATCCTCTCCAGACCAGGTTCAAATATGGTCGGAATTCCCTGCTGAAGACTTTTTACTTTTGCTTCTTCAATATCAACACAAATCACATTATTTCCTGTTGCGGCAAAACATGTACCTGTAACCAGACCAACATATCCGGTTCCAATAACACTAATTTTATAAGCCATTTAATTTTTTCCTTTACTATATAAAAATAAAAAACAAAAATACCACTTAATATTTATTATAACTTATCATTTTTGTCATTTTATCTGATTTAGGGCGAATAGCTCTTTAATTTATTTTGAAAAATCCCTTATATCATTAAATTTAACCATATAATATAAATTCATTATTCCCATTAAACAAGCTAAAACCAAATCATTTTTTTTAATTATTAGACTATAAGTAAATTAGTTCAAAACCAAACAGCATACAAGATAACAGCCTAAACACATATTTTCGTCGAAAAATATCCAAAATAGCTAATAAAAAAAGCCGCTAAACCCAAGCGAATAACGGCTAATTGTATTTAATCGATAAATAAGGATATTCTATTCTATAACAATAAATTTCAATACTTCTCTTTTTGTTCCGTACCTTATTGATAAAACATATACACCTACACAAAGTTCAAGCGGCAGGTCCAACGTCTTTCCGTGTACTCCTGTTGTAAAAAATCTCTTACTGAACATATTGAGTCCTAGCAAATCAATAATACTAATTTCCACCTCTTCAGCCCCTTCGGAATCAAACTTAAGATGCAACTGCCCGCCTGAGCGTAAAGGGTTTGGATAAAGTGTGAAAGAACACTGATTGACTATATCATCTTCTACAGCACTTATGGTATAGCTTGGTGAGTACTTTGCTATGTGGTTCAAGGGAGTTGTTAAAATAGCGTACGCAGAATTTCGAGAAGGAAACTGCACATCCCAAAAACCAAAAAACTCATTTCCATTTCTACCTACATATCCGTCAAGTGTGTCATTTATCCACGTACTACCACCGTCTGTTGTACTAAGTACTGTATAGTAGTTTCCAATTGTTATTCCATTGTTTGCATCGGCAAACGTTACTTGATAAATATGACTGTGGTCTTCCACATTTTGGCGTTCATATATTATCTCCCAAGTGCGGGCAGTATCACCGGAAAAATAAATCGCTGAATTTGATTTGTAGCTGGTTGCCCAAATATGCTCTTCGTCCAGTATAAAGTATGTATATACGCTGTCAGGTCCCGGGTACTCAGTCCAATTTTTCATGCTGTCTTCGGCATGAACCCACACCCTTTTTGAAGGACTGGCTAATGTTGTATCCACGAACGCCTCGAATTCCATCAAAGAAAAGTCAGAACTGAAAATTTTGGTTTCCCCAAAATAATAGCCACTGTTTTCGTATTTATATTTATCAGGCAATTCGAGCCATTTCCAAGTTTTCCAACCGTCTGTTGTGTATTTTACTTTATAATATTTATACGCTTGTTCAATATTCAGGTCAGGGCGGTAAGTCATATACTTATAGCCGGCACTGTCATTATTCATAACGTATGAATATAGAGAATCGTAAGGTATTTTCTCAATTTCTTCCCAAGTCTCTCCGGCATCGGTACTTCTATGGATTTGACCAAGTGTCAAAGGATAATCGGGACCGCCGAATTTTGAAATTGGATCGCCTCTAAGATAAGATAAATTATGTGAAAAATGCGTAATACCCCATTTGCGATATGGACCGCTTGTATCTGCAAAAACTAACTTCCATGAATTACCTCCGTCCGTTGTTTTATGCACAACACAGCTAGCATTTTTATAATGTGAACTTATAGCTAAACAAGTAGTGTCATCAAAACAAGCAATATTATGGATTTCTTGGTAATACGGTTCAGGCCTGCCAATATCCTTCCATATCCCTGACTGAAGTTGCAAAGAAAGAGCCGCGAAAAAAATTAACAAAAATGATATAAATGTCCTTTTCATCTTTTATTACAGTTTAAAATTAAATTGTAGGTTCTAAAATTCATTTATTTAAATTTTTCTTGCAGGATATCAAGAACCCAATAAATATCTTTAAGATTTACTTTTAAAATTACAAAATATCAATAAATCATCCAAATCATTTTTTTTAAAATATTTACATAAAAAATTTGTATATTGTTATTTATGTTTTTTAGAATTCGATTTTAATATATTTTTAAAATGACTATTAAAGAAATTGGTCAGCCAATAAACAAACATCTTGAAGAATACAACAAATACTTCAAGAGTTTAATGCATTCTGATGTTGCCTTACTAAATTTAGTAATACAATACATTACTAAAAAGAAGGGTAAACAAGTAAGACCTGTACTAGTGTTCTTATCTGCCGAACTTTGTGGCGGTGTCAACAAAAGGTCTTATGTCGGTGCGGCTATGGTTGAATTACTACACACTGCTACTTTAGTCCACGATGATGTTGTGGACGAAGCCGCAGAACGTCGTGGAATGGCTTCCATTAATGCCTCATGGAATAATAAAATCGCAGTGCTGATAGGTGATTACCTTTTAGGAAAAGGATTGCTCAGTGCTATTGATAATAATGAATTTAATTTTTTACATGCCACTTCTGATGCCGTCAGGCGTATGAGTGAAGGTGAATTATTGCAAATTCAAAAAAGTAAAGACATTGATATTGATGAAGCCACCTATTTTAAAATTATTTCCAACAAGACCGCCTCATTAATGGCTTCCTGTTGCGAAATTGGTGCTATCAGTTCTTCGTCAGATACTGAAATTCACAAAAAAATGAAGCATTTTGGTGAATTAATCGGTACTTCTTTTCAAATCAGAGACGATATTTTTGATTTTCAAAGCAAAAACACACTTATCGGAAAACCCGTTGGCAATGATTTAAAAGAAAAAAAGATGACTTTGCCCCTGATATATTCACTTAAAAATGTTACAAAAAAAGAAGCAAGAGAAATCACAAGCATTGTTAAAAGAGGAAAACTAAAAAAAACAGATATTCAAAAAATTGTTGAATTCGTTAATGTTACCGGTGGTATTGATTACGCAGAAAAAATATCAAGAGATTTTAGCAATAAAGCAAAAGCAATTCTAAATGAATTTAAGGATTGCCCTGCAAAAAACTCTTTAATGAATTTTTGCGATTTTGTTATTGACAGGACTAAATAAAGAATACTTAATAAGTTATTATTAGAACCCTTTTTTTATCATAAAACTTATTGAAAACATTACAATAATATTTTTATTTTTACGATTTTATCATATAATTTTAATGTCGTTTTTAATCTGGAGAATAAAATAATGAATAAAACTGTTTCGATTATGGGAGAAGAAGCAATTGCTCAGGCACAAACCGAATTTTTGTCTAAGGTATATGCGTGGATGTTCGGAGGACTGCTATTAACTGCTGGCGCGGCATGGTATGTATTTGATTCCGGGCTATATCAGTCCATAGGCGGTTTTATGCTTCCTCTTATTATTGTCGAACTCGTTCTGGTTTTTGTTCTTTCGGCACGAATTGAAAAAATGTCCAAAACAACTGCCGCACTTATGTTCTTAGGATATTCCCTGTTAAATGGTGTAACTTTATCTGTTATTTTGGCAGTATATACTCTCGAATCAATACAGGAAGTCTTTTTTATTACAGCCGCTATGTTTGCCGCTCTCAGTGCATATGGCTATTTCACAAAGAAAAGTCTTTCAGGTATTGGCAACTTTCTTTTTATGGGGCTTATTGGAATTATTATAGCTGGTGTTGTCAATATTTTCATGGCAAGTTCAGCCCTAAACTTCGCAATATCGGTTATCGGTGTTATTATTTTTGCCGGCTTGACTGCTTATGATACCCAAAAACTGAAAGAAATGTATTTGATTATGAAAGAAGATGAAGACACTGTTGTCAAAGGTGCTATCATCGGTGCTTTAAGACTTTATCTGGACTTCATTAATCTATTCCTGTTCCTGCTTAGATTATTTGGTAACAGAGATTAATTTTTATTTAAGATTATGACAGTTGAAAATCCATTATTTGCCATAGACGCTGAATTATTGTTGAAAGCCCGTTTGTTCGACAAAGCGATTAACTTGTGTAAAAACGGAGTTGCACAATTTCCTTTGTACTTGTCAGGATGGATTATATTGATTAATGCCTTCAAATCTTCCGGTCAAATCAAAGATGCAGTTAATACAACTAATATGGCATTAAAAATATTTCCCGGAAACAGAACCTTAATTTCATTTAAAGATGAATTTGAAGGTGTTTTCTATGATATCGCCTATAGTGACCAAATAAATCCTACAGAAGATGACGATGATTTTACATTGCTATCAGAGATTATGCCCGAAAAAACTATTAACGGCACTCAGAATTTCGGTAATAATCTGGAAGACCTTGCAAAAAAACTTGCTGAAGTTTCCGAACCTGTCAATGATTCCGATTTACACAAAGATGCAGGTAAACCTTTCCCGGCAGGCATAATTTCCGAAACTATTGCAAATATTTATGTATCTCAGGGAGCGTATCCCGAAGCCATTTCTGCATACATGAATTTAATACAAATGAATCCCGACAAAGAACAAATTTACCTTGACAAAATCACCCAACTCAAGTTAAAAATCTGAGATTCAGTCATTTCATGCAAAGCAAAGCAAAGCAATATCTTCTTTGAAAAAAAAACTTTGCGATACTTAGCGTAAACTTCGTTTCCTTTGCGGTTAAATTCTTCTTTGTGTTTCTTTGCTAAACTTCCTTCTGTCCTCTGTGATTCCGTCCATCCGTCCATCCAACTCGGACAAAAGCAATAAAGCGACGACATATCAAAATCTATTAATATTTATTCAAATCTACTACAATCTAAATATCATTCAACAATAAGTCTTTCCATCAAATTAATATTGCTTCCCGCAACTCTTACAAAATATACACCGGAATTTAAAGAACCTAAATTTAAATTATATCTATAATACCCTGTACCTAAATTCCCTTTGTTATACCTTAAAACTTCATTCCCTAGAATATCCATTACTTTAATTTCTATATTGTCTGATTGTTTAATCTCAAAATCAATAATTGCGAAGTCTTTAACCGGATTTGGATAAATACTCAAACCATCTGAAGATTTTTGCTCATTCACACCAATAGTACTTCCATCAAGAAAAGCTATATTATCAATATTTATCGAACCGCCCTGTCCCGAAATATAACTTAATTTTACAATTGCTTTATCCGACGAAGAATAGGGAGTAAAGTCAACAAAAACCTTTCCCCATTCATCATTCATTGGAATAAACTGACATTGTTGCAGTTGTAAAGCATTAATAATTGGCTCATCGGTAGTAGCTAATTCTGTACCGCCTTTCTTAAAAACTCTTTCAAATGTCACACCGCAATCTGTTGAAACAAAGATTTCCAGCGTATCACTGAAATTAACTTCTTCAGTAAAGTATGGTGGAGTATATCTGTGATAATTATATGCATAATCAAAAACCATTGCCGGATTTTCTATTGACGTCAAATCAATTATAGGTGTAAAGAAGTCTTCCTGAGTTCCCATTGTATAGAATAGCAAAATCGTATTAAGCATAAACATAGACCAATCCCCATCTTTAGCTACAACATCATCAGCCATCCATGAAAATATATTTCCCGATTCCTTCTGAATCCAATCCACCGGAGGAAAATCATTTCCTTCAAAACCTTCGGTAAATGGTAAAGTCATCCCTTTGACAATCATTTTACATGTCTTCATCTTTTCATTATTATCAATCACAGCATCATCATTCCCGTCATTTATACTCTGAACATCTACTTTTAAAATATTTTCACCTTCCGGCAAATCCAACTCAGATAGTTCGATTGTTGTAACCTGAAAAGATAATAATTCTCCTGTCCATGTTTCTTCAGCCAATTCTCCGTTCAGTTCATAAGAATAGTTTAAATTAGTTACGGTCTCACTCCCAAGATTTCTTACAAGTAATGATGGTTTAACCATAGGAGAACAAGTTCTTTCCGGAATTTCAATATCAAGAACACCAACATCGAAATTATACGGTGTAGGATTTTCTAAAAATTCAATACATTTGCTCATAAAACTCCATGAAGGAATATTATGTCCCATTCCATCAACAGTTGATTCCATCACAATACCGTTATTCATTATAAGCTCTTCATAAGCAATAGCTATTGGAGCTAAATATGCATAATCCTCGCCTCCATGGATAATTGCAATTTTTATTTTACTTGCATTTTCATAATTATAAATTAAACCGGCCATTGGATTATTAAAAGCATCCTCGCCACCCTGTATTGCAGGAGTATTTAATAGTAAGCCGTAAAACTTTTCCGGATTATCCAAACCATACTTCAAAGCACTTCTTCCCCCAAGAGAAAATCCCTGAAGAATTATATGATTTGTATCAATGTTATAATTCTTAATTATTGAATCAATTATTGTTGGAATAATTTCTTCATCTCCGGGTGGGTCATAAAAATCTTTCCCTTGATCACTTCCACCATCCGGACAAGCAAAAATAGTGTTTGGAATATTAGTCTTCCACGACAGACTATTTACCAATGCATTTCTGTAATTTGTACTATTATCACCAAGTCCGTGAAGACAAACCATTAATTTATATGAACTGTCGGGATTATAATCATCCGGTACATAGAAAGAAATAATCCTGTTTTCTCCTTTAAAATTGATAGTTTGGTTAAAACTTCCCTTTTGCTGTGCCGTAATATTCGAAATAACTAAAAAAATCGAAAAAAACAAAGCTGTTAAAAAAACGCCTCTGTTCATTGCAATACTCCTAAGTAATTGTATATTAGTCAATTAACACCTTTTTAAATGAATAATATTCATTATTATTCCAAAATTATTCATAATTTAAATAAATAATATGAAACAGCAAACACAAACAAATTAAATATTTAATGAAAATAATGGAAATATAATTTGGCTAATTTCCAAAAAAACAATAAATTTGTAGTTCTTTGATAAGTAACTCCGCAATAAATGTATTGTGAAAGTTAGTTTTTTAACAATTTGGGTGATAATATGAGTGAACGTCGTCTATATGAAACGACATTTATAATCAATGCCGGTCTTGAGGATAACGACATTGAGGCTGTAATTTCTAAGGTTGCAGGTTATATAGAAAATCATGGTGGCAAAGTCCAGGAAGTCAACAAATGGGGCAGAAGGCGTCTTGCTTACCCTATTAATAAAAAATATAATGGGTATTATGTACATATGATTTTTGATGCTAACAGCAATACGATTCCGATTTTGGAAAGATTCATGGTTCTTGAAGATACTGTATTAAGACATTTAACTCTTATCCTCACAACTAAGTTGCGGGAGTTCAGAGTTAAACGTGCTATCGAACAACAGGAAAGACTCGCAAGAAGTCTCGAAGAAGGTTCTAATTCAGGTTTTGGGCATGGTCATTATAAATCTGAACCTGTAGTAGCCCCAAAAACGGCAGATGTTGTTGAAGCTAAAGTTTAATTACTTTTTGTTTTATGATGAATCATTGTTTTAGCTGAATCATCGTTTGACACTCAACTCATTATATAAGAAATTTTTGAATTTATAAATGGTTTAATCTATGAAAATTATATTAAGACAAGATGTTGATAATCTTGGACAAATGGGTACAATTGTAAATGTAAAGCCCGGCTATGCGCGTAACTATCTTATTCCGAGAGAGCTTGCATACCATGCAACTGCTAATGCTCTTAAAATTTTTGAACAAGAGAAAAAGCAATACGAAAAACTCAGAGCTTTTGAAAAAGCCGATGCTGAGAAAATCTCTGCTCAAATTGCTGACTTGCAAATCAGCATTCCTATGAAAGTTGGAGAAGAAGGCAGACTTTACGGTTCTGTTACTACTCAGATGATTGCTCAGGAATTGGAATTACGTGGTTACGATATTGATAAAAGGCAAATTATTATTGATGACTCTATCAAATCGCTTGGTGTTTTCGATGTAAAATTAAAATTACATACCGACATTACTGCAAACTTAAAGATTTGGGTTATCAGTGAAGAATAAAGATTTATATTGATTTCATCTAAAGATGAAAAAATTGAAATCAAAAAGACTTTCTTTTTTAATTGAGCGGTTTAACTTTTTTAATCGCTCTTTTTTTTAACACAAGCATGAAAAAAATTGTCATAGCCGGAGCAACCGGACTCATCGGTAAAGAGTTAGTTAAGTTACTCGTTAAAAGTGATTATCATGTCGTCAGTTTAGCCAGAAATTTAAAAAAATCAAAATTAATTCTACCTGAAGCACAGGAACATATTTTATTCGACAGTAATTCCGAAGAATTCAAAACAGCAATTGAAAACAGCTATGCCATTATTAACCTATCCGGTGCTTCAATTGCCGGTAAACGCTGGTCAAAGCCGTACAAGAAAATAATTTTACAAAGCAGAATAAAAACGACCGGTATTTTAAGTGAAGCAATTATCAAATCCGAAAATCCTCCAAATGTATTTATCAATGCCTCTGCTGTTGGCATTTATGGGAGTGAAGGGAAAAATAAAATAACCGAAAAATCACAAACCGGAAACGATTTCCTTGCCAATGTCTGCAAACAATGGGAAGCCGAAGCATTCAAATCATGGGACAAATGCCGAGTCGTTTCAGCAAGAACAGGCATCGTCCTCGACAAAAAAGGGGGAGCTTTGGCAAAAATGCTATTGCCTTTCAAATTGTCACTTGGAGGTCCTTTAGGTTCAGGTAAACAATGGATGCCCTGGATTCACATAGAAGACACAGTCAGATTATACAAATGGGTTATGGAAAACGACAGCATCAGCGGACCCGTCAACTTCACTGCACCAAATCCTGTTCAGATGAAAATATTTGCAAAAACAATTGGACAGGTTTTAAAAAGCCCATCATTCTTCAAAGTCCCATCAATTCTACTCAAACTATTATTAGGGGAATCATCGATTATAGTTCTCAGCGGACAAAATGCCATACCACAAAAAGCACTGGAAAACGGTTTCAAATTCAACTATCCAAACCTAAAAGAAGCATTGATTTTGATTTTAAAAAGAGACGAATAACTAAAAAAGGAAAATCTTTTATAAATTAAAATTATTTCCATAAATTGGTAATCGGTAATTGGTCATTAGTAATTAAATTAACGGTGCCACAATGGAAATAATTGACTTATCACAGGAGTACGAAAATATTTACTGTCAATGTCTCGAGGACTGGTCTGACGAGATGAAGGAATCCGGAGATTCAAAAAAAATATGGCTCGAGAATATGAAAGATAGAGGTTTAAGAGTCAAGTTAGCCAAGGATGATGATGGTGAAACAGTTGGTCTTATTCAGTATGTGCCTATAGAATATTCTTTTGCAGAAGGCAAAGATTTGTATTTCATTTTATGCATTTGGGTTCACGGACACAAGCAGGGAGTCGGCGACAGAAGAAAAAAAGGCATAGGTAAAAAGTTAATAAAAGCCGCCGAGGAAGATACAATTGCACTTGGCGGTAAAGGGCTTGTTGCCTGGGGACTTTCCATTCCTGTTTTTATGCGTGCTTCCTGGTTCAAGAAAAACGGCTACAAGAAAATTGATAGGGATGGAATGATGGCATTGCTTTGGAAACCTTTTACCGATGATGCAAAACTTCCTGAATTAATAAAACAAAAAAAGAAACCTGAAAAAATTGCCGGTCAGGTTACAATCTGTTCCTTCCATAACGGTTGGTGCCCGGCACAAAACATCGTGTATGAAAGAGCAAAGAGAGCGGTTAACAACCTTAATGACAACAGAATTGTCTTACAAGATTTTAATACATTCGAACATCAAATATTTAATGAATGGGGAATAATGGATGCTTTGTTTATTGACGGTAAATCAGTCAGAACAGGACCTCCAACAAAATATGAAAAAATCATTAAACTGATTAATAAACGGTTGAAGAAACTAAGGAACATTGACAATTAACAATTGAAAATTCTCCTTCTACTTTATAACCTTATAAACTTTCTTCCGGCTTGATTATTCCGAAAGAAACAGCATCGCTTTATTCTCATTAATCAGATGACGTGCCAAACTACCAACAAGAAAATCAAATATCCCGATTTTTGAGTGTGCCCCAAGAACAACCATATCGTATTCTTCTAATAATTTGCTATTAAAAGCAGAGATTTTGTCCTCAGGAGTAAGCAGTTTGTGGATATGAGTAATATTATGTGCTTTTAGGTATTCACTTACATTTTCAAACATAGCTTCTGCTTGTTCAGAATCTTCGTCAGAAATAAACACCGTAGCTTCAATTTCTTTCGGAAAATTCAGCTGTGCAAAGTCATGTAGTGCTCTTGTTGCAGGCAAACTCCCGTTATAAGCTATCATTACTTTGAAAACATTAGAACTCGAATGGAAATTTGAAAATTTTTCCGGAACTGCAATTATTGGAGTAACACTTTTATCCAAAATCGAATCTAAAGTATTTTCAAGTTCCTCATGAGTTTCAAACTGGAACTGATTATTTATACCTGTTATCAAAATATCATAAAACTTGGAAAATTCGCAAATCCTTTCGCTAGGACTTCCCTGGGCATTACTTTCCCTGTGTTTCACTCCTGCTTCATCGCATTTGGATTTGAATTTTGACAAGAGATTTTGAATATGCACCTTAGCTCGGTCTATCTTGGTATGTTCAAGTTCTTTGGCATAAAAACTAACTCCCGGAGGCAAAGGTCCGGTTGATGCATTAATTCCGGGTATATCCAAAACAACCAATCCGGTAATTTCCGCTCCATAAATTTTTGCAAGGGAAATTGCAAAAGCCGTTGCACATTCTGTATATGGCGACGGGTCCAAAGGCAACAATATTCGTTTTAACATATTCTCTCCAATTTGAAAAAAGCAAATTAATATCTTTTGATGATTTTATCAAATTTTAATTCAAAACTATTTCGCAGTAATGAATATTTTAGACATAAAATAATATGAAGTAAAACAGGAAATTCTAAGTGAAACAAAGTGGACTAAGAGCCTAAGTGTCGAGAAAGAAAAACCTCTAAGACACGAAGAACACATAGGTACACTAATAATTTTAATTTGAAAATTCTCTTTAAAATCTTACAAACTTTCAACTGAGTTTACACTTCGACAAGCGGGTATAGAAATTAGTTAAGTGAAAATAAGAAAAATTGAAGATAATACTGGATTCTTTGCTTCAACTCAGAATAATAAAAAAAAAGTGCTAATATTCAACAGAACATCAGCACTTTATAACTTTCTACTTTCAAACTTTTAAACTGAACTTACATCTGTCCGTTTCTTTTCAAAACATCTCTTGCGATAATGCCTTTTTGAATTTCATTTGTTCCTTCAAAGATTTTATTGATTCTTGCATCGCGGTAGTATCTTTCAATCGGTAATTCTTTCGAAAATCCCATACCGCCGTGAATTTGCATTGCTAAATCTGCAACTTTGCATGATGATTCCGATGCAATATGCTTAACCATTGCCGCCTGTCTGCCAATCATAGTTTTGTCGTCATAATCAACTGCAGTTCTGTAAAGAATGGATTCAACTATGTAAATTTCCATTGCCATTTCGGCAAGCATATTTTGTACGGATTGGAAGTTGGCAATCGGCTGGTCAAATTGTTTTCTGTCCTTAGCATAAAGAGTAGTCATTTTAAGCAAGCTTTTCATACCGCCTAAGCAAGCGGCACCAAGACCAAGACGACCTGCGTCGAGTGTTTTCATAGCGATTAAAAACCCGTGACCTTCCCTTCCGATTAAATTTTCTTTTGGAACTCTGACATTATCGAAAGATAAAGACGAAGTTTGACTGCCTTTGATGCCCATTTTCTTTTCGGGGGCACCGGTAGTAAAGCCGGGAGTGCCTTTTTCTACTACAAATGCCGAGATACCTTTTTTTGTTCGTGCATAAACAGCGAAAACATCTGCGAATGGTCCGTTGGTTATCCAAAGCTTTTCACCATTGATTACCCATTCGTTCCCGTCAAGTTCAGCTTTTGTTTTTAGGTTGAAGGCATCGGAACCGGCTCCTTGTTCAGTCAAAGCAAAAGCGGCGATTTTTTGTCCTGATGTAAGTAAAGGTAAAAATCTTTGTTTTAATTCTTCATCGCCACCAATATATATTGAATTAGTTCCTATTGAAGTGTGCGCTCCTACAAATGTAGCTGTTGAAAGACATGCAGACCCAATTCCTTCTTGCACCAGGCAGTAACCAACTTCACCAAAACCACTACCGCCGTATTCTTCGGGAAATGCGGCACCGAGAAGCCCAAGCTCCCCGATTTTCTTTATTATATCATCAGGTATTTTTTCATCATTGTCAATTTGAGCAGAAATAGGTTTCAACTCGCTCTGTGCAAAGTCATAAACCATATCTCGCAACATTATCTGTTCTTCGGAAAATCCAAATTTAAACATATCTATCCTTAAAAAAGATGTACAAAAATCTATATAAACTACAAAAATATCAAAATTTTACATATTATCTGAATAATTTCTTATTAATAGTGGATTTCATTGAATAAAACAGCTTTCCGGCAAAAATAAATTGACAAAAATGAGAATTTATTAAATGTTATGAAACAAGAACAACTGAAGCTCGTAATTTATTTGTCGGAATTATATCCATCAGTATAATGAGTATAATTTATAATGTATTAATGACAAACAATAAATCTGAAATAATCTTGTGGTTGATAGGAATAAGTATCGTTATTCGAATTGTATTAATGATTTACTCAAGAATAAAATTAAGAAATTCAGAATTAGATTTTATGGTCTCGAGTATAATTCATAATTTTGTTCTGGTTAAAGAATAATTGAAGAAATACTTAATTGTAAAAGTATAAAGAAAATTATGATAAACGGATTATACAAAATAATAAAAAGATTAACACTTTCATTTTTTATGCTGACCATCACATCAGTATTCATTATGAAAGTATTGCCAATTCCGGTTACTCCTGTAATGATAGGTAGAACGATTGAAGGATTATTTGAAGGTAAATTTGTTGGAATTGACAAAACATGGAGGGATTACGATAATATTTCGCACTGGACATATCGGGCATTTATTTCCGGCGAAGACGGCAGATTCATGCGTCACAATGGAATAGATTGGAGAGCAGTCAAAGTAGCCCGAAGGTACAATGAAATTCACAAGGGGCGAAAAACAAGAGGTGCAAGCACTATAACAATGCAGACCGCAAAGAACGCATTTTTATGTCACAGCAGAACCTATCTCCGAAAAGCTCTCGAAGTTTACTTTGTCTTTCTGATTGAACCAATTTGGGGTAAAAAACGAATACTCGAAGTATATGCTAACATTGTAGAATTCGGTGAAGGAATATATGGAGTTGAAGCCGCATCACAGGAATTCTTCAACAAGTCCGCCGACAAACTTACAAAACGCGAAGCAGCACTATTAGCGGCAGTACTTCCAAATCCCCACCGATGGTCACCTGCTCATCCCACAAATTACATCAATCGAAGAGTAGCATTCATTAGAGGCAGGATGGGCGGTATTGCATTGCCCAAAGAAGAAGAATAAAAAAAAGCCGGAAGAAATCTCCCCCGGCTTTATACATTCTACTTTAAAACTTAAAATTAAAAAACTTCACTTCTTTTTCTCCTA
>CAZEHW010000070.1:0-14936 GCA_964511865.1 uncultured Hyphomicrobiales bacterium
CTTCCGAAAGTACCTGTATAACCGACAATAAACTTGTCTTCCAAATTTAATTTCTTCTTAAATCCGTTATCTCCAATTTCGGGATAGAACTGGTCGGGATGAACACCATTCGGAACAACATGGATTTTATCTCCATTAACACCATACTCAACCAATTGCCTTTTCAAAGAATCGGAAATAACAATGATTGCATCCGATGCTTCGAGTTCTGTATCTTCTGCCCATCTGAGTAAATGACTGAAATAGAGCTTGCCCCAATTCTTTTTTACCCAATATTCAATCCCGTCAACATGCAGTATAAACGGCAATCCTAAATGCTTTTTCAGCCATGCACCGCCATAATGAAAGTCGTGATGATGCTTGTGCAGGAAGTTTGGCTGTTCCTTCTCGATTATTTTAGTAATAGCATTTATTGAACGCCTGTTGTAATTCGGGTGCAGAACCTCAGGGAAATTCCTATACAATTTTGAATATGGTATTTGATAAAGCTTGACTCCTTCAGGTAATTTCATTGGTCCACTGGAAACATAGAATACCTCATGTCCAAGCTTTTGGAAGCCGCGAATCTTACCGACATGCAACGAAACAGTGCCTCCCTCGGTCAAAGCACCGTAAAACTCTGTACGCCAGAACATCACTTTTACTTTTTCGTCAGGTACCATTTCATTATAGGGAATTTAATGTAAGAATAAATTATTACAAGTACCGAAGCGATTGCTTCAATTATTATCATAGGAATTTCAATCAAAATTAATTTCAGGAAGCTGAATTTGTTGGAATTTCCATCTTCATCAATTATTGCTCCACTGAAAAAACCTGATAACAAAAAATAAATTTTCATGAAAAATTGGAATCTCTGAAAGTCGAGTTTGATACATCCGAAATATACATTATCATATTTCTTTTCTTTAATTCTGTTAAGAATAAATTTGTGTTTAGCCAACCACTTGTCATCAATCTTAACAACTTCTACATCGTCAGGTTCAATGCCATGAGCCAAACACAGCTTTTCTTTTTTAGCATCTAATAAAAATATCAGTTTCATATATTATCTTTTTTTTTCAATTAATCCCCTGTTTTAGTTTTTCCCCTCTATTAAGAGGGGATTAAGGGGTGTGTAAATTCAAAAATAAGAAAAATCGCATTAATAGCACTTATTTATACTTTTAATGTAAGAATTTAATAATTTTTCTAAATAGCAGGAATGAGTTAATTTTGCAGTATGATTAATGATGAAAAAGATTTAAAAGCACAGGTTCATGACTTTTGGAATAAGTCCGCTTGCGGTACTTTTCTGGTTGACAAAGAGAAATATACTCACGCGTATTTTGAAGAACTTGAGCAATTGCGCTATTCCATGCAACCGGAAATACCTGAGTTCGCCAAATTTCATGAAGGCAAAGATAAATTGATTTTAGAAGTTGGTGTTGGTGCGGGAACTGACTTTTTGCAATGGGTTCGTGCCGGAGCAAAAGCTTATGGCATTGACCTGACGGAAGAAGCAATCGAACATGTCAGGCACAGATTGAATCTATATAATCTTGAAGCTGAAGGATATATTGTTGCAGATTCGGAAAATCTGCCTTTTGAGGATAACACATTTGATATGATTTATAGCTGGGGAGTCATTCACCATACTCCCGACACAGAAAAAGCATTTAAAGAGATAATCCGGGTTTGCAAACCGGGTGGAAGAATGAGGATTATGGTTTATCATCGCCACTCATTACTCGCATATTTCTTTTGGCTCAAGCATGCTCTTCTCAAGCTAAGACTGTGGAAATCGTTATCATGGATACTTTGGAATCACATGGAAAGCATAGGAACTAAAGCTTTCACAAGAAAAGAAGTAGAAACAATGCTTAAAAACCAACCTGTTAAAATATTACGAAATTACCCGGTACTGTCTTATTATGACCGTTTGGAACGGTTTAATAAAATATTTCAATGGATTTCAAAAGTCACATCGGTAGTTCTCGGCGGCGATAAAGTTGGCTGGGAGTTGTTGATAGAGTTGGAGAAGAAATAGTCTCGAACAACCAAACTTCGCCGGCTAATATTTTTCACTATTCATTAATCACTCAATTACAACCATCTTCCCTGTCTCCACCTGCTCTCCGGCAATGAGTTTGATAACATACAAACCTTGAGGTAAATCCTTTGTGTCTATGTTGAAAATAAGATGTTCATTAAACCTCCGAAATTGTGTTAATAAATTTATTTTAAAATTATTTCTGCTCTAACTGGTTTTGTAGATACAAATTTTCCACCAGAATATGATATTATGGGAGAAGCTCCGAATTCATTGAATACAAATCCGAAATTGATAATAATGTTATCTCCATAATCATAAATCAGTCTTAAACCATAATTCAAATTGAAATCAAACCATTTAAAACTTGCCTGATAGTTTGTTAAAACACCCAAATTACCAACAAATAATCTTACATAGAATTTAGTCTTTTTTTGCTCACTTGTTAGTATAATTAAAGAATCATTTCGACTACGAATTTCAAAAGAGGAATTTTGATATTTATCAATCAGATTCACTCCAACACCAAAATCTATATCATACATACTAAAATAATTATTATAACCATTTTGAAAAGCCCAATTAAAATTAAACATTTTCATTCCAAAATCAAGACAGAAACTATTATTTTTGAAGATTTGTCCTAACATATTAGCAACTGAAAAATTGATAGAAGGTGTTTTTAACATTCTGTACTCAATCATAGGTAATCCCAAGAAAAAGTCTTTCACCTTTTCTTTTTTTATTAAAATAATAGAATTATCAGCAACTAAACTACTAATTTGTTTATATTCATTCTCATTAGAAATTACAGCCTTTTCAATTGATGTTAACGGACTGAACAACTCCCTCCTGGAATTAGAATAATTTTCGAATATATTTGACTTGATAAGGCTGTCACAATAAGTAAATTCTGATGTTTCCACAATAAATAATTCATCTTTTGTGTTTGCTGTATTGCCCGACATTTTATCTTGAATATCAGTTTCCTTTGTAATTTTTCCTGTCATTATATAATTATTTTGAATATATCTAGTCCATTTACTTTTAAAATCCTCGTATTTCAGGTTTTCCCTAATTAAATCATTAATCTGATTTTTTAAATCATCATTTTTTGTAATAATTGGATTTAATAATATGGTATCTAAATTAGCTTTATATTCTTCATATTCCTTTAATCTTAGACTTCTTTTCTTATAACTCAAATACATATTACTTAATTCTATTTTATCATTTTCAGAAAATGATAAATATGATGAAAACAAACCATCATTTAAGATATTATTAATATTTTCATCAATGCTTTGGCTTCGAACAGCAACAATAATGATAGTTAAAAAAATAGTGAATACTGTCATATTTTTCATTTTTGTCTCCATGATTATTATATTTTTTACTTAATTTAAAGGACTAATTGTTAATAAATTACCTTTTCTATGCTATCTGCACTTTCGATAATCAGATTATTGATACATCTACTGAGTTGCATTATATTTAGTTTATTTTCATCAATAGTAGTAGTATAATAATCGTATCCGTATGATTTCTTAACACGATATTGATCGATGCTTGAAAATCTGTCTTCATAGCTATAAGTCAATGTATCATCAAGCATTATCCTATTATCAATATCTGTTATTACAAATCTAGCCTGAACAGAATACACGCGAATGTATTCATATCCGAGAGCCAAATCCCATAAAATAATTGCTCCACCAAGAATCACCGGTATATAATAAGCCCCAGCAATGATGGACTTTAATAGGAAACCCGTTCCAACCATTGTTAAGACACCGGGCCCAAATGAATATAAAGATGGATATTTTTTAACTTTCGAATCTAACAATTCCATCTTTAGTATAAACTTATGTCTATCATTTTGAAAAATAGAATCAGTTCTCGAAAATAATCCAGATGATATGTATGCCTGGTTAAGAATTTCATTAATACCATTTATTGTAATATCATTTTTTAACTTATTTTCAATCCGATTATCTATTGCTGGTAAAATCAATAATTTGCTCTTTGTTTCTCTCATTTGCTTAAATTGAGAAATTTCAACTAAAGTAGGGCTTGTAGCACATGAGCATAATATCATGATTAATAGATTGATTATAATTGTTTTCATAACTTATACTTAAATTTGTATTAATATTCACCATTAGTGGCTTCAATTATTTCTTCAACAATTTCATTCGCCATCTTTGTATTGCATATTGAAAAATCTTCACAATAATCAGATTCTTTTTGACCTATTCCAATCATTTGCCCTGATTTTGTATTGTATATAGCATAAATAAAATTGTAACTTATTACATCCATAAGTGGTATATGCCTAACCCAATATCTAATAGGAATAATAATTAAAATATAATCAAAGTCATTAGAATATTCTGAAAAGTTGAGTCTATGTTCATTTAGCAATGTTGGTCCATTATGAAAGATCTTATTTGTATTGATTGTCCCAGCACATTCAACAATTTTTTTATCACGATCATATATTGTTATCGGTTGAACTTGTTGACCATTATAGTAGGATACTTCATATTCACAAGGACAGGTTTCAATTCTACCAGTTTTTACAATTTCTATATTATCAAATCCCAACTTATTTTTTCCTAATACACCTTTAATCGCCAAAGATAAATCCTCTGCAAAATGTGATCCAAATAGTTGTAAATCTTCCTTTGAAACACAACTTCCATCATAATCAAATGTTGGCATTACCGGTTGAACGGCAATTTTACTATCTTTAAAGTTCACATTAGTTTTATTAAATGTAAACGATGAGTGTGGTGGCGAGAAACAACCAGTTAATGAAATGATAACCAAACTAATTATTATAATTTTAAATTTTGTCATATTACCTCCATAAAAATTTGTAAATTTGAAAAAAATAATTTCACAAAATTATAATTAAAAATATTTCAAACAATAGTACTTTTATAGTACCAATAGGATTTAAACAGAATTTTACAGGTTTTTGTAGGTATCAATATGTTTTTGAGGATTTAATGAATAAAACACACGAATTTCAAACTTATGAATTAAATATAAATGAGGAAGAAAGAGATTTACTCTGCAATAAAATCAAGGAAAAAGCACAAAGTCAAAATATTTTAACTGAACCACACATTCAATACAATCTTTTATTGAAAAATATAAGCTCTCAGATGCAATCATTATGCGAGGAATGGATATTCACATATAAAAACGAAAAAAGTAGTCAAATCGAAGAAATCGACTTCAAAAATAATACAATTATGTTTTCGGTAAGAGTGCTAAAGTCATTATTTTCAAATAATAAGTCCACAATTTCTTTACAATCAAAAAATCTCGATATTTTGTCATTTTATGTTAATGATAAACCATGGCAAAATAAATTCAAAACGAATAACTTAGCTGAGTCACCATCGGAAAAGTATAAAATCAACAATCACACATATATTGTTTCAGGATTAATTACATCGATTTTAATTATTGGATTTCTTCTCTTTAAAGTTATAGGTTTGAACAAAGAAATATATGATATTAATAATCAATATCAAACTTCATTAAAACTTGCTCAGGCAGAATATTTTAAACTATATAAAATTGATTACTATAAGACTCCAGAAATTCCTGATTCATCAATTATTTTATGTCAGGTTTATTTTGATAATAACACTGCTAATCATTCCCAGGATGGATTTAATCTTAAAATTATTAAGAATCATGGTGCTTTTATTGAAGAACCGGGGATTAAAGAAAACAATATTTTAGGTACTCCTTTGGCTTTCGGATTCGGAAAAACAAGTTGTATAGGTAATTGCTATGAACCAAACAAACACTATCTAGATTTGAAAAATTGTTCAATACTTAGACTAATTCCTCAGCAAGTAACTTATTTTACTTATATCGAATTGAAATGGGTAGAGATAGGTAAAAACTTTGGTTCTAATGGCTTTGTATTCATTAATCAAAATAATACAGCATTGGGTAAATGGCCTGACAACAATATCGGAGTTTTGCCTCCCAGTAATTATTTAATTGATGAATCTGTTCACAGGTTGGTTCTCAAAATTGATACTTTAGTTAAAACTATTGACATAGCTGTATTAGATATAGCAAACGAAAGTGAGATTTTCATTAATGAAATTAAAATCTATTCCAATCCTAAATAAGATTTAAAACAGCAAAACGTCTCAAATCTCCAATCTTTTTTTAGAAAATTGTGATAACGATATTCTACATTCTACATTTTACATTCTACATTTTACATTAAATTTTCCTTATCTTCCTGCAACTCCCCAAAAACAAATTCCATCGGCTTGAGTTTGTAAATCACCCATCCGTTTGCAGTGAATATGATTTTGTCTGAAAAATAATCTTTAAATATCCTAAACTTTTCCTTTACTTTCAAGCTAAAGTAGAGTTCGGTATCAGCACTCATATTCCCGATAAACAGATAAACCTTACCTGAAAACTTTCTTGTGAATGCGATGATATTCTCATTTGATGTTTCAATATATTTTGTTGTCTTTGTTTCGAAATTTGATTCGGGTTCAATTACTTTTTTTCTTAAATCAACAACTTCTTTAATGAATTTTGAAAATTCAATTTCCGAATTCCAATTCAATGAAGAAACAGAAAATAAAGGTAATTGTGATGATGGATATTGTTCTATTTCCTCAGGTTCAAAGCACAATCCTGTGTTAATCGGTTCTTTAGCAACTAGTTCAAATCCATTTAAGATAAAAGGTACTGACGGCATAAAATTAATTAAAGCCCATGTGAATTGTGAGAATTGCAGTCCTCCGTTCCTCGCCGCTGTTCTGTGTGTGTTGTGAGTTTCTGCAGTACCGAAAAATGGAATCGGCGAACCCTCATTTCCCAACATTTTCAATAATGACTGTACTTTTTCGGGTATATGCAAATCAAATGGCAAATAACCGAGAGTGGCATTGTAACCGTCTTTCACAGATTTTTTTGTCAGTTCAAAATTTTCTTCCCAAAAAACGAAATTCGGATTTTCCTTTCTTGCCGTTTCGACTAAAGTTGAACGAAGTTCATGAGGCAATGCGTGTCCCATGTCAACCATCACACCGTCAATATTAAAATTTTGCTGATAGTATGGAATGATATTACAGATGTTATCCCACAAAGAACGGACACGGTACTGGTTTTGCTCGAGTTTTTGTTCGTACATTCTGACGGTATTGTAAGCTATGTAATTGAAATTCGGATGACCGAACAATCGCAAGTAAGTGACATCAGACCATGCAGGTTGTACATCGTCGGGGGGCCAATCGGCAAAGGCACCGGGGATTCTGCAAGTTTTCTTTTCGAGTTCACCAAGCACACCGATAATTCTATCATCAACCCGAGCAACTTTTTTGGGAACATCTGTAAACATTTCTCTGTATTCAGCATTAGGAACAGGAAGTTTCACCATATCAGCAGAGTAAACTTTTTCCTTGATTTCCTTCAAGTCCTTATCGCTGAATATTGGCGAACCATATTTCTTTTCATCGTTGGAACCCGGCTCCCTGTCTTTTATTTTCTCTTTAATCCAGTAAAACCATTCGGGATGTTCTAAAGCCAAATCACTATCCTTGCTCGCTGTCCTAAAAACAAACTCCAAAACTACTTTCATACCAAGCAAATGTGCCGATTCGACAAATGCATCGAATTGTGTTTCGATATCCAATCCGAGAATTGGTTCAGATAAATTTTCATCAATTTTGTATGGATTCCTGATAGCATAAGGAGAGCCAAGATTTCCTTTTTTCCCGTCAATCCCAATAGAAGTAACAGGTAAAAGATAAATTGTATTTATACCCAAAGAATGTAGATATGGCAATATTGCAATAGATTTCAAAAATGTTCCTGTCTCGCGAAAGAAATTATTTTCGGTTAAAATATCAACCAGTCCGTTATTGTCATGGTCATAAGCCGTCGCATACCTGACAAACATATTATAAATTATTGAATGTTTAGTCCAATCTTTTTCAGGGAGTGAAATTTTCTGTGTTTGTGATAATGAATGAATTTGCTTGATTTTATCAAGGAAAAATTTAAAAGGGTTTATCATGATTTTCTCTTGCAAACCGGTATTTCCAAGCCAAATAGCCGGCACAACGTATGGCTTGCTGTACTTATGTACTTTTAAGCTTTGAAGCTGATCTTCAAGCATAGATAATGAACCAATCATAAACGTCCCCTAATAAATATTGAACATCCTTCTTCATCGAATTTCAAAATACATTTATTTTTTTTAACTAACAATTAATATATTTAAAAATTATGAATAGTATATCTCAAAACAATAAATTTAGCTTTTATTAATTTTTTATTTTAGAAAACTAAAAAAAATGATTAAGTTGCAAATTATTATGTTTTTAAATGATTATAAAAGTTAAATTATGTTAAGTCAATCAGTACAGGATTACGTTAAAACAATATATAAACTTCAGGTAGATGGCTTGGTTTCTACAACTGATATTTCCCGTGAAATGAAGGTTTCCGGTGCATCGGTAACAGGAATGATTAAACGTCTGGCAGAGATGAAGTTGGTTCATTACAGTTCGTATAAAGGAGTTAAGCTATCTGAAACCGGCGAAAAAATTGCATTAGAGATTATACGCCATCACCGTTTACTTGAGCTTTATCTTAAAGAAGAGCTTGGCTTTTCGCTTGATAAAGTGCATGATGAAGCGTGTCGTTTGGAACATTATATTTCTGAGGAATTCGCTGAAAAAATTACGGATATCCTTGGTGACCCGAAATTTGACCCTCATGGTCATCCTATTCCTACTAAAGATGGTATGCTTCCGCATTATGATGAGCTTATGCTAACCGATGTTGAAGAAAATACTAAGGTGCTGATAAGACGTCTTGGTGATTCTGACCCAAAACTTTTGGAATACCTTGAAAAATCAGGTTTAACTCCCGGAGTGGAATTAACAGTTGTCGAAAAGGGTCCTTTTAACGGTCCCATTACTGTCTTAAAAAATGATTATCAGAAGATAATTGGGCATGAGGTTGCCATGAATCTTTTCGTAGAAGTAAAGGATTAAATTAAACTACCTCAAAATAATTAAAGCCAACATAGCTCAGGTGGTAGAGCAATTCACTCGTAATGAATAGGTCGGCAGTTCGAGTCTGCCTGTTGGCTCTTATTGAAATACTCTTGATTTCCGATTTAAAACTTAACAAACTTAAAGATATCATCACCAATTCTTATAAAATAAAGACCGGAAGCCAATTTGCTTACGTCAATCCTTACTCCACTCTCCGATGTGGAAGAGGGGTTGGGTGTGTGATTAGAAAAACACTCTCCATATACATTATAAATTCGGATATTCTTTGAATTATCAATCATACGGTTAACCGTATGGTTGATAGATATTTCAATAAAATCAGTTACGGGATTAGGAAATATTATATTTTCTATAGCGCTCCTATCATTATCATCAATACCTGTTATATCGAAATAATATTCGTCAGAAATATTACTACAGCCATGTTCATCAGTAATTTCTACTTTATAAATTCCGGTTTTTTCCGGTTTATAAGTTTGCTTTACAGCATCAGAGATTGCTTCATTTTCTAAGTACCATTGATAAGAATTTGCATAAGTTGAATATAATAGCTTTGAAGTTTCCTGAATTTTTGGTTTTGCAGGTAATGAGAATACTTCAAATATATCTGTTGCAGAATTTATACATCCATCACCGGAAGTGAAAGTATAGATAATGAAATGTTTGCCTATTCCGCCAGATATTGGATGAAATTTTCCATCTTCAACTCCAGTACCGGAGTAGGTTCCACCAATAGGTAAACCTCCGTTAATCACAAATTCTTCTTCATCCAAACAAAATTCCTTGTCATCACAATTAAAAGTAACAATAGGTAGTGGAAAGACAGTTACCATCACATTTGCTGACCCCGAATTTTCATTTTTATCATTGACTGTTAAAATATATTCAGTTGAATTTTCGGGTTTTGCCCAAGTCTCGAATGATTTTGGGTCTGACAATCCACTCACAGGGCTCCATTGATAAGTGTAAGGTGGATTTTCACCTGACATCTCTTGTTTTAATCCGATGAATACGGAATCACCCTGACAAATGGATTCATTTTTTGCTTTCATAACAAGAATTAATGCACCTTCGGGAGATACAGTTATTGTTACTTTAGTTTTTTCTTTTGAAAAACAAGCTGTCGAAAAATCAAAAGATTCGACAAAAACTACAGTATCCTTTTTTAATTTCTTCAATTCTAAAGAATCTTTTACTGCAAATGGATTTGAATCAGTATTTGATTTATACCATCTATATGTACAATTAGCAGTACCTTTCGGTTTTAATATCACTGTACTTTCATAAGCTATTGTCGTATCTGAAATTATTGGTTTTGATGGTACAGGTTTAATTTCAATATTCATGTTAATAGAATCCTTGCAACCTGAAGCAGTATTCGTCTGAATAAGCTTCACTGAGCCGGTTGTTCCTGTTCCCCATAAGACATTGACAGAATTGCTGTCTGCAGGTCCATATATCGTACCACCAGATACTTTCCAAAGATTAGTAGTTGATGTTTCACTTGTTCCTGTATAAGTTGACTGGCTTTCCTGACAGACAGAAGACAGACCATTTGTAATTTGTGGATTTGGCAACGGATTTATCATAATAGACAACTCTGCAGAATCTTTGCATCCCGAAACGGAATTTGTTTGAATTAATTTAACTTTCCCGTTTGTACCTATCCCCCAATTTACTTCTATCGCTGAACCATCATTAGCACCATTGATTGTACCTCCGGTGACTATCCAAATATTTGCAACTCCTTCTTCAATAGTTCCGGAATAAGAATATTGATTTTCTGCACAGACAGAATTTGAACCGGCTGTTATCTGTGGGTTGGGTGCCTGATTTATAGTAACATTTATTGTCGTAGAGTCGTTACAACCAGAAGATTTTATATGTAAAAGTTTCAATGTTCCGCTTGTACCATTTGACCAATTAACAGTAACATTTTGTTGATTAGAAACACCACTAATTGTACCCCCTGTTACTTCCCATTTATATGATACCGAAGCATCTGCATTGCTCTGATACGTGACATTAGAACCTGTACATGCAGAATTTCCTCCTGAAATCTGTGGATTCGGCATAGCAATTATTTTGAATACAGATGATGTATCAATCTGATAATTTTCTGCAACTAAAATATCTGACAATAAAATGTTTAAAAACAATATGATAATGATTTTTATTCTCATTTTGTTAGTCCCTGATACATCTTACTGAAAATCCATGCCCTTTGTCTGTGTAATCCCTGAATGTTTTTGCCTGGTCATAGATTAAATACCTGCTCCATGCATTATTCGGGCTGTATGAAGATGATGTCCAAAATTGTGTTCCGTCACCAAGATAGTAAAATGAACCATTGCCGTCATTTCTCCATCCAGAGGGTAATGCCGTAAACCCACTTTCATTTGTTGCACCTGTGTTAGGGCTTTTCCAATGAGAAGTACCGGCTTCCTTAAGTTTTCCACCTTCGTTTGTACCACGCCACCCTGTATTGTCTGCCTGAGTCTGAGTCATACCAAGACACATTTCCAAAGTCTTCCACTCTATATCGCTGGGAATATGCCAGCCCTGTGGAGCCAAACCGCGTGAATCATTTACAGCATACCAATTATAAAGCTTGCCGTATATTGCACCATTTGCCGGGTCATTGTTATAATAGCACCACGCTCCGGTGGTAAGACTCATCCATATTGACGGGTCACGAACTTCGGGAATAGAATCTCCGTTACGATAATGGTCAACATTTAAATTTGTTGTTGCCCATTTCTCAATACAGCCCCCTTGAGCCAAAGGAGCTATAACTCTTGCAATGCAATTCTCACTTGGTGTGTTAGGAACAGTCCAGTTATAGGATAAGCCTGATGCATTCGTAGTGATAGTAATCCAATTTGCACCTCCGTTAGTAGAGTATTCAATGGTAACAAGTTCTGAGGCATCCACACCTTCCCATTGAATTTCAAATACTTTTCCAACGCAAAGCTCTTCGTTGTTTTCCAAAGTTTTAAATTTGATGGTAGTTGCAAGTATGCGATCATTTTTTTCCTGAGCCAATAGAATACTATTGGCAGCAAAGATAAATGTAAATAACAATAATAATATTTTTAAACGCATTATATCAATTTAAAATGTTGAAATTTAACTATTTCAAAAATATTAAAAAATTGAATCAAATAATTAGAAAATTTAAAAACTTAACTTATTTATATCTTTCCATGACATCAAATATCCTTTGGATGTTTCTAAGCTTTTATCTCCGGCATAAATTACAGTAGAATCAGGAGAGTCTTTTGCAATTTTTTTCCAATAATTTAAATTATTGAAGTAGTAATCTGAAATTGTCTGACCTGATTTAATGTCGACAGGTATTAATTCATTTTCTTTTTTAATGAGGCAATTAATTTCATTTCCTTTGCTGTCACGCCAGAAGAAAATATTTGAATTTTTAGCGGAGTTGTTCCTTGTCTTAATCAAATCGGAAATTATTAAGTTTTCAAATAAAAGTCCTTTTGAGTAATGAGTACTTACCTGATATTTATTTTCAATACCAAGTAATGAAGAAGCTAATCCTGTATCATAAAAATACAATTTTGGCATCTTAACTACTCTTTTATTGAAACTCATAGGATAGGGTTCCAATGTAAAAGTAATATAACTTGATTCCAAAATAGATATCCAAGTTTTTGCAGTGTTTACAGAAACACCGCAATCGTTTGCTAAAGAAGTATAGTTCAACAATTGTCCCAGGTTAGCCGCACAGAGTTTAAGAAACCTCATAAAATCATCAAGATTACTAATATTTTTTATTAACCGGACATCTCTTTCTACATAGGTTTGCAGATAATTTTCATAAAACTCTTTAGGATGTATTTTCTTGTCATAAATTCTTGGATAAAACCCTGAGTAAATATATGACTCAAAATCAGTAAATTTCAATTTCGAATCTTCCAACTCGTTAAAAGTAAATGGCAATAGCTTGAAAAAAGCCACTTTCCCTTCAAGTGATTGAACAACCTTTTTAGTTAAAGACAAACTTTGGGAGCTCGAAATAATGAATTTTGATTTTGAACTGGATTTTATTATGGATTGTATATAAGAAAAAAGCTCAGGTACTCTTTGAGCTTCATCAAATATTGTATTTGTCGGATAATTCTTTAAAAATCCTTTAGGGTCATTTTGAGCTAATTCTCTCATTTTTATATCTTCGAGAGAAATGTATTTGAATTTTGGAAATAGATTTTTAATAAGAGTAGTCTTACCGGACTGTCTTGGACCGGAAATACTAATTACAGGATATTTTCCTGCTAATTGTTTAATCTTATCTGCTAAATGTCTTTTAATCATAAAACAATATAATAAAAAAAGTACATTTATGCAATCCAATTGCAAAATTGTACTGTATTTTAATTTTCAAGTCTCAATCCAATTACATGAGATTGTTTCGCTACATTCACAATGACGCAACACATGGATTATGTTGTCTGAAGAACAAAAACCTGAACAGCACTGTCATTGTGGGGAATGAAATGACTAAGCAATCTGTTTTCAAAACACAAATTACCTAATGTTAAATATTTACAAATAGTTTCTTTGAAAAGTCTGCTTAATCATGTTCAAGACAACTTTACCTATTCATTTAGTTGCTCTTTCTCTGCTAAATATCTTTCATATATTTTATTGACTTTAGGTTGGATAAACCAAATACCAATGGGAAAAAACAAAAAATATAGGAATATACCTGAATATTCTTCAAATTTAATGCTTTTGTTTTGAAAAATTCTTGCAATATTTTTCGATAAATAATAATCCGAATAAAATAAGGCTAACATAATCAATATCTGTAAAATAAATAAGAAAATAGGAATGTTAGCAGATTTTACTTGAACTTGGAATACTTCTTTATCACCTGAAACAGCAAATTTCTGAAACATCGGAAAAAGATAAAATACAACTAATAATATTATCATTAACACATATAATGATATAAAAATAATAGCTATATTGAACAATATAAACTTTTTCCTATCTGATTTAAAATATTGACATATCATACCTATTGATAAATACCAAAGAAAAATAAATGAGATATTTAAGAGACTAATTATGGAGAAACTATATTGTTTGAATATAGGCGTAAAAATAATAATGCTCAAGAATGAAATAATAAAAAATAAAATTATATGTTTATTTTTAAGTTTTAATAAAAATGGGATTATCATAATAGTTTCATAAAATATTTCAAATAAATTTTAAAATAATAATCATTGAACAGTTTAAATTTAAGAAATTTTTTCATAAAACAATTGGATATATAGAAAAAAAAATCTAAGAGTTTCCTCAAATTGTATTAATTACTTCACTATTCAAAATATAATACCGGAATTTTCGTAGTTTAGTCAATTGGATTTATTGCAATTTATGGAATGTTTTAAGTATGTGTGGAATAGTTGGATATATTGGTAACCGCAAAGCTTCTCCTTTGCTGATGAATGGATTGAAACGTTTGGAATACCGCGGTTATGACTCTGCAGGTCTGTCTTTAATTGAGAATGGTATTATCGAAACATTTAAGTGTTCGGGTAAGGTTAAGCAACTTGAAGAACTTATTAAGAATAAAAAATTTAACTCAACTATCGGTATTGCTCACACACGTTGGGCTACACACGGCATCCCGAATGATATTAACGCACACCCACATCTTGATAATTCCGGTAATATTTCACTTATCCATAATGGGATAAATGAAAATTACAGTGCTGTGAAGAAAAAACTTATACAGATGGGTTATACTTTAACTTCCGATACTGATTCGGAAGTACTGGTAGTATTTA
>CAZEHW010000071.1:0-14771 GCA_964511865.1 uncultured Hyphomicrobiales bacterium
GGCAGGATTTTCTAAACTTATATTTTCTTTTGATTGTTTTTGTTCTTTATCAAATTTCGTTTTTATCTGAAAGTTTAGTTCAGCAATATTATCATTTGTTTCTCTAACAATTTCCTGTAATTCCCTTCTAAAATATCCATCATTATCAACATTCCCGATGATTTGTTCGCCAAGATAAATTTCCTCACCGGTAAGGTTAATCATGCGAAGCTGCTGTAAAATTTCTTCGCTGATAGTAACGACACTTTTAACCTGAAAATATTCGCTATCTTCCTCTTCGTCACCATACGACTTCGCTTGAGGACCAAAAGAATCAGCATCGTTCCAAAGCATTTTATAAAATTCGAATGGGTCCTTTTGGGCTTCTAATTCTGCTTTTACAGAACTTTCGATTTCGTAATCAACCGGTGATGCAGGCTCAGGGAATTCTTCCTGCCTGGTAAAATCGCTGTCATATCCTTCTTCATAATCTAAAGGTGCATCAGAGTCTATCTCTTCCAGCATAGGGTTTTGTTCTAACTCTCTTATTACCTGTTGTTCCATTTGGATTAAAGGTAACTGCAATAATTTTAGATACTGAATCTGTTGGGGAGTCAGTGTCTGAGTTAGTGTTGTCCTTAAATCAAGAGATAATTTCATTTCCTTTTAAATCCTATTACTTATTTTTTTATTTTTCAAAATTAGTGCTATTTGAATTAATGTAATTTACAAAATTTTTGTACCATGAGTCACCAAATTTTCTAACTAATGCCTCTTTTAGTGAATCTGCAAGCAAAATATTTTCATTTTCTCCTTTCAAAACTGCAGGTTCGCATTCTGATATTTCCGAAAAATACAAGCTCCCATTATTCCAGTAAGCCACTCTAATTGGAAAAAGATGGCAGGAAAGTGGTTTTCTGAAACTTGTTTCTCCTGACAAAAACGCCTTTTCCAAAGCACAAAATGCAATATTATTTTCAAAATATACAAAGACACAATCTTTGTTGTCAATGCAGACAGTCGAAAAATCCCCGGGGACTCCTTCGACAAATCCATGCAATTTGATGTAATCCTTAGCCCTTGTTGATAGATATTTTTCGGCAAAAGATTTACACTCCGAGATTATCTCAACCTCTTCATCAAGTACAGGAGCACCATACTCCCCATAAAAAGTACAGCAGGCGCCTTTACATTTCTTTAAATCACAACAAAATTTCTTAGTAAAAATTCCATCTTCAACTAATACTTCATCTATTACAGCCATTTATTTAAACTTTTTTTAAAAAAAATTTGTTTTTGAACCTGCAAAATACTATTTTTCAGTTTGAGTTAAAAATTTTACTGAAACTCAATGAATTATATGAAAGAATTTTTGTCAAAAAATGAAGAATTTGAAAATGAAAACGTTTGCCATTAAATCGAAAAAGAATGCTTGTTTATTAATAACTTTGATGATGTTAATAATCGCTACAAATCATTTATACACCGATGAACAAAAAAAAGTAAACAATGCTTTTAGAAAACTTATGCTGTCTGCACATCCGTTGCCGGATAAAAACGCTTACAAAAAACAATCACCTTATCTATTATCTGAACAGTCAAGTTTGCCATTTTTTATTAATGCTAATTTGATAGGTGTTGAAGACGAGGAATACAGAATGCAAAATGAATCTTCAATAGCTGTAAATCCAAAAAATCCGAATCTACTAATTGGTTCCGCTGTTGATTACAGGGCGGAGTCATCAACCTGGGTTTATTACTCAGAGGATGCAGGAAAGACATGGGTAAATTATAATCTTGGGAAATATAATCCAACCTGGCGTTGCTCAAATGACCCTTCTGTTGCATTCGATGCTAATGGGACAGCTTATCTCGTTTATGGCGGATTCGGAAGTATTGACGATACTTCACACGGAGAAAATTTTGGAGAAAACGGGGTTTTTATATCAATCAGTAACGATGGTGGGAAAACATGGGATTCGACCAACAGACATATTCCGGTAATCGTGCACAAGGGTATAATGACAATGGATTCCTTATTTGAAGATAAATACTATATTTCAGTTGATAATTCATCGGCATCTCCTTATCAAAATCATCTTTATATACCTTGGAAAAGAGTAACTCCAAAAGATTCAGCAACACAAATAGTGATTTCAAAATCCATTGATAATGGCAAAACATGGAGCAACCCTTTGGCTGTCAGCCCAAGAAAGTCTGGTACCTCACAAGATACGACTTATGGTCAGAGCTTCCCCCTTGTTGCCACAGGACCGAATGGAGAAGTGTATTTAGTTTGGAATGATGGAATCGTCCATGGTGTCGGATTTGCAAAATCAATAGATGGTGGTATGTCTTTTTCTAATCCGAGAATTATTCAAACATATAACATTTTCGGCAAAACACGTAACCAGGCATCGAGCACTGACACTGAACCAATTTGGAGACATGCTTTAAAAGAAGTTGTGCGTGCTGAAGCTTACCCTGTAATCGTTGTTGATACTAATTCATCGAGAAAAGGCACAATTTACTTAACATGGGCGGCTGACAGCATTCCAAATATTTACTTTTCAAAAAGCATTGACGGTGGTGAAACATGGACTCCTTCAAAAATCATTCACTCTGATACCAAGAATGACCAGTTCTGGCAATGGATGGCTGTTGACCCGATGAACGGAGACCTTGCGGTTATGTACCTCGACAGCCGTGATGATGAGAATAATCTAATGGTTGAATCTTATGTCAGTTTTTCAACAGATGCAGGAGAAACATGGACTGACAGAAAAGTATCTGATTTCAACAGTGATATTCGAAGGAATCCTTTTGCAAATCACTTTGCAGGTGATTATAGCGGTATGGCTTTCTATTATGGAAAAATTTATCCGTCATGGGTGGATATGAGAAATACTCAAACAAATATTTTTGACAGCGATGTCTTTACATCTTTGGTGAATGTTCAAGCTCCGGCACCCGTAGAAAATTTCAAAGCGATTACAATTCCCGAAGAACCAAATAAACTTAAGATTACATGGGAAGCTACTACACAGCGTGCTTTCGGGCAGCTATTATCAACAGATGATTTTCATTATGTCATCCTGAGCTCGTCGAAGGATAGTTCAATCGAATTGATTTCAACTCAGACTGAATTTATGGACGAAGGTTTAACTCAGTATCAAAAATATTATTACGAAATTGCAGTTGTTTCCGGAACCGACACAAGTATTGTCCGCTATGACTCTGCTTATGCCGGTGGTGCAAAAGAACCGGATGTCGCTGAGATATTATCTGCTCAAGGAAATGACAACAATAATATATATTTGCATATTAGATTACCGCAATACCGGGCAGATAAGACAACACAATTAATTAATTTATCCTATATTGGATTATTCAATTCAAAAGACCAGTTATTGCAGGAGTTTCAGGTATCTCCAACTGATGCAGGCAAGACCTTGGATTTTGCTTACATTCCTGAAGAAGTCGGTTATTATAATCTATACGTAAAAGCTTATGACAGTAGCGTACCTTCAAATGAAAGTACAAAAAGTAATGAAGTTGAATTGTTTACCGGAGCGATAGAAAATACTTATTCTGACAATTTCGATTCAGGTTTCAGAAAATATAGATTTACTGAAACATGGAATACTTCAACTGATTTTTACAAAACTGCTCCGGCTTCATTGACTGATTCACCTGAAGGCAATTATAAAAAAATGGTTGATAATCATATTGACCTCTTCCCTATTAAACAAAACAAAGATGAAGAAACAGTTCTCGAATTCTGGCATGCCGCTTTAATTACTAAAAGGGATACTGCAAAAATTGAAATATCTGATGATAATGGGCAGACATGGAAAAGAATTGCCGGATTCAACCAATTGGATTACGCGTTTTGGGCTGATGGTATTAGAAATCAAGAGGATTGGAAATATGAGAAAATTATTATTCCTTCAGAAAAAGAAGATACTGTGATATTCAGATTCGGGCTTATTACAAAGCTTGGTGCAACGGATGACGGCTGGTACATTGACGACTTGAATATATACACTCAGCCAATAGGAGTTGATGAAAGCAACCAGAATAATCAAGTTGTAATATATCCTAATCCAATACCATCCATTTTAAATTTACATTTTAATAATCTCTCAAATATTGATTTAACAAACATCAAGATTTATTCTTTGTATGGAAGTGAATTTCAATTAAATGTAAAAAGTATTTCTGAAAATATTATTGAATTTGATGTTTCCTCGCTTCCGCAGGGAGTTTATTTTGTGAATGTGATGATTGGGGATAAGGTTGAGAGGATGAAGTTTGTGAGAATTGGGAATTAGCAACATTTAATACACAATTTAAATTATTTTAATTTTTATCTATATTATTTATTTAATTTGCTTTCATTAATATTAAAGAATATCAATTAAATAAATAGATTAAAAACTTTTTATCAGGTATCCTTATGAAAAAAATTGTAATGGCTTTATCGGTTTGTCTTTTCTGTATTATAATCAACACACAAAATTCCTATTCACAATGGGAAGCTTGTAGTGAAGGAATCTATGCCAGTACTGACAAATTTTCAACTATAGTCATAAACGGCAATAATATTTTTGCAGGCACTAATAATAGTGTCTTTTTATCAACAGATAACGGTGACAGTTGGATTCAAAAAAATTCAGGGTTACCAAATACTTCTATTAGTTCATTAGCAATAAGCGGTACTGATATATTTGCAGGTACTGCTAGTGGCGGTGTATTTTTATCCTCAAACAACGGTGATAGCTGGACTCAAAAAAGTTCAGGTATTACAAATGACACTATATATGCATTAGCTATAAGCGGTAATAATATATTTGCAGCTACAAAGGGAGGCATATTTTTATCAACGGATAACGGAGATAGCTGGACTCAAAAAAATTCAGGTATAACGGATCCTTTTGTCTGGGCAATAGCCATAAGTGGCAATAATATATTTTCTTTGGGTAATAGCGGCTTGTATTTATCAACAAATAACGGTGATAACTGGACATTAAAAGAAACAGGGTTATCAAATATGCGTTCATTAGCCATAAGCGGTAATAATATATTTGTAGGTCTTTATTTTAGCGGTGGTGTGTTTTTATCTACAGATAACGGTGATAGCTGGACTGAAAAAAATGCAGGGTTAACGAATACTTGGGTCAATTCATTAGCCATAAGCGGTAATAATTTGTTTGTAGGAGTATGGAGTGGTGGTATTTTTCTTTCTACAGATTACGGTGAAAGCTGGACTCAAAAAATAAATATATTATCAAATATTACTATCAACGCATTTGCATTTAGCGGTGATAATATATTTGCCGTCGCTGGTGGTTCCGGTAGCGGTGGCACCGGATTGTTTTTATCAACGGATAACGGTAACAACTTTTCTAAAAAATACAAAGGATTAACTACTACTACAAAAGTTGGTGTCAAATCACTTGCTATAAAGGAAAATAACATATTCGCGGCGACAGGAAGTAGTATATTTTTGTCTATTGATAGCGGAGACAGCTGGACTGAAAAAAATTCAGGACTGCTGATAACTCCCATTTACTCATTAGCCATAAGCGGTGATAATTTATTTGCATGCACATGGGCAGGTGTATCTTTGTCTTCAGACAACGGCAATAGCTGGGCTCAAAAAAAATCATGGCTAAAGAATACCTTGGGTTTGTCTATGGCTATAATCGGTAATAACATATTTGCAGGAACTTATTACGGTGGCGTGTTTTTATCAACTGATAACGGTGATAGCTGGACTGAAAAAAATTCAGGACTTAATTCGAAAAACATCAGGTCATTAGCCATAAGTGGCAATGACATATTTGCAGGTACGGATAACGGTGTATATTTATCAACAGATAACGGTGATGAATGGGAGTGGAAAGGAAACGGGCTAACAAATAATGTTGTTTACTCATTAGCCATAAACGGCAATAATATATTTGCAGGTACTTATGGTGGTGGTGTATTTTTATCAACCGATAATGGAAATAGCTGGACTGAAAAAAATTCAGGGCTAAATGATCCTTATATCTATTCATTAGCCATAATCGGTAATAATGTATTTGCAGGTACTTATAGCGGTGGTGTATTTTTATCAACAAATAATGGTGATAGCTGGGCTGAAAAAAATTCAGGGTTTTCTACTATTACTGCTGTCAATTCAATAATCATTAACGAGAATTACATATTTGCAGGCACTTCGGACGGCATGTTCAAAGTTACATTATCCGAAATGGTTGGTGTTGAATCTGAAGAAAACGTTCATTACGAATATAGAATTTTTCCAAACCCAACATCAAACATTTTGAATTTACATTTTGACAATATCTCAAACACTGATTTATCAAATATCAAAATTTATTCGATTTATGGAAATAAAATACAATTGAATGTTAAAAGTATTTCGGAAAATAATATTCAGTTTGATGTTTCCTCGCTTCCGCAGGGAGTTTATTTTGTGAATGTGTCGTTTGGAGATAAGGTTGAGAGGATGAAGTTTGTGAAGCTAGAATAAATAACCTACTCCATCTTTATGAACTTTACAAACTTTACAAACTTTATACTTGAATTTTATTCAAATGTGGATTTACCATATTCTCCACATATTTACCAATAATGTCGAATTCGAGGTTGACTTCCTGTCCGTTTTTCAATTCCTTGAACATTGTTAAGTCCCATGTGTGAGGTATAACTGCGACCATAAACTTATCGGCTTCGACCTTTGCTACAGTTAAGCTGACACCATCAATGCAAATTGAGCCGACAGGAACAATGTACTTTCTGATTTGCGATGGGAAACTAATCCAAACGAGTTTTCCGGCACTTTCGGGTATTATTGTCAGAATATGACCCACACAATCCACATGACCCTGAACAAGATGCCCACCCATCCTGTCGCCAAGCTTTGCGGCTCTTTCAAGATTGATTTTCTTGCCGCTGATGAATTTTCCCAGAGTCGTTTTCCTCAATGTTTCTTCAACAGCTTCTACATCGAAAGTATTGCCGGTAATATCTACAACAGTTTGACAAGCACCATTCAAAGCAACGGAGTCATCTACTTTCAAATCTTCCATTATCTTATTTGCCAGAACAGTAATCCTTTTACCCCTGCCAATCGGTCTTATTGCTTCTACTGTTCCAATTTCTTCTATCAATCCTGTAAACATATCTTCAGTTTAAAAGTTTAATAAGTTTAATTAGTTTTACATTTTACATTTTACATTCTCCCTTCTCCCTTTTCCCTTCTCCCTAAAAATCAATTAGAAATCACCGGTGTTTCGATAATTATCTGCACAGTTCGGCAATAGCTTCTACCCTGTGGCAAATCATTATTATACAGCAATGTTTGATTCCCGACAGGATTTATTATCAAGTTCATTTCATCTACTTTTAAATATTTCTGTGCTTCCAAACAACGTCTTCTTGCCAAATCAATATTATACTCAGGGTCACCTGTCCTATCGGCAAAACCTGAAATTGTTACCTTGGAATTTGGCATTATCCTTTTCTTGATGTCATTCAAAATTGGCAGATGATGAGATTTTATCTCAGCACTGTTATAATCAAACACAATCAGGAAAAACCTCTCCAATTTTTTATCGTCTTTCAATTCAAATCTCTTTTTCTTAATTGTCAATTGTTGTAAAGACAATGATTCAACAGCATCCTTTTTTTGACCTAAATCATCCTGAACATTGAAATAAATATCAATTGGTGCTTCAACCTGAGGTATTGGTTCTTCTTCCAATTGCCAGATTATTTCAGGTGGGACACCTGTCCCATTGAATTTTCTTAGTTCATGCCCTTTCTGTTTAACATTTATATCCCAATTCTTGATTCCCGATTCTGACTCAACTTTTGGATATAAAGCAACCACGGGTGGATTAATAGATTTTTCTACATCTTTTAGATAAACAGGTTTGTTCAGTTCATTGTCAGTAATCTTTAATTCTACCCTTTGATTTTCTTCAATACCATCAACATCATTAACATTCCCGGGATTATCCGGTAAATTTTGCCATTTGGTCTTAATTTGATTTGACTTAATCTCCCAGACATCCTTAAAATATTTCTCAACAGCCAATGCTCTATCCTTGGATAGCTGTAAATTATTTTTTTCATTAGCCAAATTATTATTACATCCGACAATTGTTATTGACTTGTTTGGATTTTCACTTAATCTGTGCCCAATGATATTCAATAAATTTGAATAAATCTCAAGTGTGTTCCAATCAAGTGAATCCTCAGAAAAACTTTTAGTTTCTTCTTTACTTAAAAATTTCATTCCGTTACTATTAAGATTACTGCTCGATTCTCTAAAATAAATATAAGGTAATAGCGGAAATCCCTCCTCAACTTCTATCTCTTCAATAACTATAGCAGGTTTTTCTACTCTGGTGCCATCAGCTTTAATACCAACCGCTGTAATCGTTGCTTCAAGTTTAGAAGTCTTAGGCACCATTTTCTCATATTGTTCTTTTATGGTAGTTTGGTAAACAATTACATCCTCTTTCTCAATTTCATCAGTATTGTAGTCCCTGTCAATCAATTTAATGCTCTCTTGCCTGATATCCAAACCTGCTATAATTGTAGTATCCCTCACATACAAAGTATCATACATTACAGGTAGAACTCTTGGTGGAAATATAGGTATTTTTAAAGAAGCGCCAATCTGCCATGTCGAAGCTTTCCAATTCGATTCATAGATATTATTCAAAGGAAGATAGTAAATTACTTCAGGTGTTAATATAATTGTTTTTGTTACATTTAAATCGAATCCCAAACCAAAAAAACCAAAAATCAGTAGTGAATTTTTATTTGGGATATCAATATCATCATATACATTCCTTGTCAATTTACCATCCAGGAAGGTAACATCATTCGGTTTGATAAGCTCTTCTTTCTGGTCTATCCTTCCTGATAACATATATGAAAACTTCAAACCGATATAACTGTTTATCAATCCGAAAAATTTATAATTAACATATGGCTCAAGTCCAATTATCATAATTCTGGAATCAACCGTATGGTTAACTGTTGCATAAGTTAAAACCGTATCATTAAACTGGCGTAATGGTGTATTCCCGATTATCTCATCCTTAGCCAGCAATGCCCCGATAGATGAAACACCAATTCTTGCTCCCAATAAAATTTCATCTCTCAAAGGATATTCGAACAAGCCACCAACAGCAAAACCACTCCCTGTACCTGACTCAAAAATCGGACAGCAATTAGGAATGTCTCCAAGTTTTTGGAAATCTGCATAATGAATATTATAATTATAGCCGGCATAAGCACCGATATAATACAATGGCTTTTCCTGACCCTTCAAAGAGAAAAAACCTAACAAAACTAAACTAATCAGAAATACATATTTTTTCATACTCAAATTTTTAACTTTTTAACTTTCAAACTTTTAAACTTTCAAACTAATTAACAATAAATACCGGTATTACCGCAACCCTGTCAGGTGTTCTTAAAATCAGATAATACATTCCACTCGAATATCCGGTAATATCAACATCGAAATCAAATTCCTTAATTGTATCTGAGTTCCAGACCTCAATAACTTGTGAATTGCCTCTAACATCTGCTAACTCCAAAGTATGAACACCCGATTCCAGAACAGTTCCCCGAATATTCAATTCTGAGTTAGCCGGATTTGGATTTGCAAACATATCAATAGGCATATTTCTTAACAGCAGTCTGTCCCCTCCATCTTTGCATATCTTCAACTTAAGTATTCCATTCTCAGGATAAATCGGAGAAAAAATTGTATCAGGAAATATGATAAAATCACTCATTTCTAATGGAGTGCTTTCGACATCACCTAATAATGCATCGCCAACAATCTCAGTCAGAATCGAATCAGTATCAGATATCTGTAAATTCTGAGCAGTAAATTCAAATATCCTGTTCCCAAAACTATCAATTGTAGAACTTACAATACTTCCTTCAGTACCCAGCCTTCTTGGAATAAATAATGCACCATTAAATTTCAATTTTGCGGTAATTGATAATTGAGAAACCTCAACTCCCTTTTCACCTAAAGTCATGTAAACAGGGATTTTCATATCTCTTGCCTTAGGGTCAACCAGCATATTTGGTAGCCATACTCTTGCTGACAGAGCAGGTCTGCCCTCTCCTTTTAAAATCACACTTCTTGTTTCATTGCATGGTTCAATAATTGTAAACTCCAAAGTATCCAAATATGCTCTAACTTCTGTCGGAGCAAACTCAACATCAAATACAGCTTCTTCACCGGGAGCTAATACTAAAGGAACTAATATTTGTGCCGGTATTGTCCGAAATATTCCCGGAAAATGTTTTAATGGCAAAATAGAGCTTAATGTTATTTGTTTGTCCCCAATATTCGCCAGTTTCAATTGTCTTGTCTGAACAGTTGAAACTATGACTTTCCGAAAATCAATTTCCGAAGGAGATGCCAATAAACCGGAATTCCGTGTTCCTGTTAAATAAGTAATCAGAGTATCCAATTTTGCATTTACAAAAATAACAGTTTGTAATTTTGCAGTTTTGATTCCATCGGTTGTCAATAAGGGACTGAAAACTATATCTCGTCTGAAAACATCATCTCTATTTAATATTAATCCATTAGGGTTAGGTCCCAATAAAGAAAATAGTTGCCAGTCAGCTTCAGGTAATATTTCCTGGCTTCTAATTTCTATTGGTGGGTCACCCATATTAGTCAGTAAGAAAGTCATCGTTGAACTTTCACAAAACGGCATCTCACCAAAATCCAAATCAGACGGGAAAGTCCATTCACCTTCCAAACCTTTTCCTCTTACAGTTATTTCAAGAGAATCATTACATGGCTCAACTAAAAATACCTTTATTTTTGCATTTATATCCCTATACTCTGAGAATGAAACCAAAGCATCAAAATTCACCGAACCGCCCGGATTGAGATAACTTCCCGCAGGATTGGGATTAATAGTAACAAGCGGGTCATCAATTTCAACTCTGTCAATTTGAACCTGAAATCTTCCGTTATTTGTTATAACAACATTCACTGATGTATCCTTCGGAACAGGGACTCCTCCAAAACTTAGTAATGATGGGTTTACATCAACATCAACAACATCTGTTTCTGCAGTGATGACTGTATAAATATCCGGCTCAAAGGTATCATCTGAGACTAAATGAAAAGTTGCCGATTTAGGTCCTGTTACAGGAACGGATGGGTCAAACTCAACTATATAGAAAGCTGAATCCCCTGCCTTTAAAGTATAAGTAGGTTTTGGAGGATTAACCAATTTAAAGCTTGGACTGTCAGAACCTAAGATTTCACCTGACGATATTATATCTAGTGAAGCTGTACCTGAATTTGCTACAATAATTGTATCATACTTCAAATCCTCGCAATTAGCGACTAAACCAAAATCAGCAGGAAAAGCAGTTACCTCGGATTTTATTCCTTCTGCTAATAATATCACATAAGCGTCTGAAGGACAGGAACGTGGAGTTTCGGAATCGTCTGATACTACCGATAAGGTTGCACTGTGAATCCCTTCTGTTGCAGGTACAAAGTCCACATTTATTGTCATCTTTGAGCCATCCATCGGAGTCAATAAGACGGATAAATTTGGTGCGATACTTGCAACTGAAAATTCAGTTTGAGCCGTTGGTAAAATATCCGGTGTTCTGCTAATCAGTGCCTGCCCTGTCCCATCATTAGTTACATCAACTGACTCTCTTTTACTATATCCGATCTTTACCTGACCGAAATTAACAGTATCTACAATTGTGGCATTTTGTGAAAACTGTAATTTATTTTCAACAATATCTACAACTACATCAAAGGAATCAATTGCAAATTCACATTCAATTGGTTTTATATAAACACGAGTTCTATATTTTTTAACAACATCTGGATTAGCAAACATTATATTTGCAATCATTGCATCACCAGCGTAAATTGGACTTGATACAATGGTTTGTCCCCAGAATTTATCATCATCATTTGAAAACTCAAAATCCATGAGATTGATTGTGAACGAAGAATGATTTTTAATTGTAAAATTCTTTCCTATACTATCTCCAAGGCAAATCTGCCCCAAATCCAAAACGTTTATTTCTGATAATTCGATATCATTAACGTCATAGGATGCAATAGCAAAAGAATCAAGAATCACAGAAATATCAATCTTCCATGGACTCTTTGTTTGAGTCCCTATGATAACTGTTGTATCATTATTAGGAAGGAAAAATGTTGTGCTAACAATGCCTTTATGCCCCGGTTGATAGGTATAACTGATACTAAAAGTCTGTGATTCACAAGATGGCAAAAAAATATTATTTGAAGGGGAAGGACTTATAAGCTTGAAACCATTAAAATCAGTACCATTAGCAGGAGCATCGAAGTAAGAACCGGGAACCTTTAAATTCAATGTCGGACCTCCTGCATTATGAATTTCAAATGCAACTGTATCACTTTCGGATTTATCACAAACTGTAATACGCATTTGTGCTTGATCATCTCCCTGTATATCAGGAATTACTTTAAAAATATTTGTTGCAGCTTGTGACATTACAAATGGTGGTGTAATGTTATGAACATCAATAGTACCTGAAATACTTTCTTCCTGAAAAACAACAAAATAAAATAGCGAATCACTGCAAAAATCATCCCCTAAGCTTTTACCTGATAAATCAACAGGGACATCCCAGTCATTTCCTGAATAATTAATACCTGTAACCTGATACCATCCTTTTGACTCAGGTTTTAAGTAACAATATAAAACTCTGTCTGTTCCTCTTGTACCATTTAATGTAAAATTTCTTTTAACATATGCTGAAGTATCTGTAGTAGGTCCTCTGAATTTAGAAGCGTTTGCGGGGATATTTGTATTATCAACATTCCAGGATGGAACATCATATCTCATTCTTCCTGAACCTCCTGTTACAGCATTAGTTTGGTCTTTTCCACCTTCAGCAGTTAATGAAAGTTGATTCATAGGTAATTTGGTATTTATTCCAACAAAACCACCTGAACCACTGCCTCCTCTTGTTACATCACCATCAGTACCGCTTCCGCCATTTGCTCCATTTGAAATAAGTACAACATTATTGATGTAAGGAGCAAAAATCGAAATTGCACCTCCTCCGCCGCCGCCGCTACCGGAGCATTGGTTTATTGAATTAGGATTACCGCTTGCTCCACCTGAACCGCCTGCAATAGGAACACCCATATCATTCCCATTTATCCATCCTCCTGATTGGGAAAAGACACTTCCGTCTCTATTACTGTTGGAACCTGAGGTTGCATACCCTCCCGAACCACCATTTTTATTTTGTCTGAAACCACTGCCTCCACCAAAACCACCAACCGGATTATCATTGTTTCCATCTCCGGTGCCTATTCCCGGCATTCCAAAAGGATGTCCGGTGCCTCCACCTGAAGCTTCATAATTTATAGTTGAATTTTTGGGAGGATAAACTCCATTCAAGCTAAACCCGCCATTGCTTGTACCTTGTCCATAAGACTCAAATTTATTATTAACTAATGGTATTCCTGAACCATTTCTTCCACCTCTTCCACCACTGACAAAACCATTACCACCAATATCACCATTATCAACAACATCGCAAAATCTACCACCGCCACCGCCACCGCCAGGTCCGCCATTACCGGCGTTTCCACCTGATGCCCTTTGACCGCTCACATTTATAGATGTATTTGCTGAACCAACTATTTTTCCTTTTGATATTAGCACAAACGGTAAATATCCCTGATTTCCTTGTGTTCCCGGGTCACAATCTTTTATAGCCAATCCATTACCGGCAACTGAGTATTCGGAATTTGCCAAAACCAAGGAATCTACTATCATTGCTCCACGTCTTGAACGCTTACCTAAACTTCCTTCTCCAAAAATCCTTTCGGCATTTCCTGAGATATTCCCCAAAGTCCATGGTTTCACTATATAAAAAGTATCTACATTTGATACCCCATCTAATGTTGAAACAACTATTGGAATTCGAAATTCAGGTGTTAATGCTTCCCAGTCAGCAGAGTTAGGTATTAATATCGGATTCACAAAAACCTGAACCGATACCATCCTGCCGTCCCAACTTACCACCATAGAACTAAATGTCAGTTTCCAGTTGTCCGAAGGATTCAAACATTTTACCTGTCCCGCTGAAATTGGGATTAGACCATCAACGCGAAAATTACCTTTAGAATCACCCGGATTATCAGGATCAAAGGGTCCTATTATCTCCATATAAGTTGACATCCCGGGTGTTCCAATGTCCGGCAACAAATAGGATATGACGGGTTGTGATTTCAATTGTGAAACCGCAAGAACGATAAAAATTATATTAAATATTTTCTTCATTTGAAGAAACTCCTTTTATTTTCAAATTAATTACTAATCAATTATGGTATATTAACAAAAAAATATATCATTTCATAATATTTTTTATTAAAATTCAATATTTAATAACAAATTATTTTTTTGTATTTGTTGTCATCACACTTTTGTCAAATAATTCATAATGATTAAAAACATATCGTTTGGACATAATTAAACTAATAAAAACTGAAATAACCGAGCCGGCAAATATTCCAATTATTATCATTATCTGATATTTAATGGAGGTTAAAGGGTCACTGCCTCCAAGAATTTGACCTGTCATCATGCCCGGCAACCAAATCAATCCAATTGTTGCAGTTGATGCAATTGTTGGGTTAAATGCATCTTTGAGTGCCTCCGACAGGAAAGGAAACAAAGCTTCACCCTTAT
>CAZEHW010000072.1:0-14689 GCA_964511865.1 uncultured Hyphomicrobiales bacterium
TTTAATTAAAAAACTTTTTCAAAAATAAAATAACCCCCTACCAATTCTAACGAATTGATGAGGTTAATAAATTGTTTCAGTTATCAGTCTGAATAATATACAATATATTAGATCTCTCTAAAAATTTAAATTACATCTACAACCGAATTAAGACTATACAATTTATATCAAATATTATATATATCCAAACTATTTTTTTACACAAAATTTAAAATCTAATCATTATTATTAATTTTATAGTAAAAATTAAAAAAAATTGAAATTGTTACGATTTTTTAATATTTCCAGAACATATAAATTAAAAAAGTTCTATTATCAATAAAAATTTAAATGTATTTTAAAAAAATTTAATGAAAATCTTTAAAATGTCATATGTAGAACTACATTTTAATAGAAATGTCAAAATTGTTACTACAAATTTTTTTTTCCTACTTTGTTAAGTTTAAATTTTTTTAAAACTCAATACCGTAACTAATATATAATATTTTCAGATACAAAGAACTAAGAACAAATATATAAATTTATTTTATACAAACAAATTTTTTTTTATTCCCAGAATTTTCACTTATTTATTTATTTTGTATTTTTATATTTTAAAAGTTTTGGATTGACTTATGGAAATTATAATAATAGGAGCAGGTGATATTGGTTTTCATCTTTGTAAAAGGTTGTCTGAGGACAAAAATAATATAACAATCATAGAATCCGATCCTCAAAAATTTGTTTATGCTTCTGAATATCTTGATGCAAATGTAATAGAAGGCTCTGGTTGTAGTAAAAAAACTCTAAAAAAAGCAAAAATCGAGAATGCTGATATTTTGGCTGCACTTACTAATAATGATGAAGTAAATATTATTGCCTGCCAGACTGCTAAAAAATTGGGAGTTCCAACAACAATTCTGAGAGTCAGAAATCCTGAATACTTAAATAACAATCATTATCTTACAAGTAATGAATTAGGTGCTGACTATATTATTCAACCGGAATTACAAACAGCTAATGCAATAGTTCAGCTAGTCCGTCAAGCCAATGCTACTGACATTGTTGAATTCGAGAATGGTAAAATTCAACTTTTAGGAATCAAATTGGATAGTCAGGCAAAAATCCTTCGGACACAACTCATGGATTTTGGTAAAAAATTTGACAATCCGCCTTTAAGAATTTTAGCAATAAAAAGAAAACAGTTCACTATTATACCAAAAGGGGATGATGTATTGGTTGAGGGAGACCAAATCTACATTATTTGTGAAAAAAGTTTCTTACCTAATGCTCTTGAATTTTTTGGAAAGACTAATGTTAAAATTGAAAATATTATGATTATTGGCGGGGGATTGATAGGAGAGTTCGTAGCTAAACAACTTGAAGATGAAATTGATATTAAAATTTTTGAAAATAACAGAAAAAAATCTGAATTTCTTGCAGAAAACCTAACAAGGTCTTTGGTAATCAAAGGAGATGGTTCTGATTTAGATTTACTTACATTCGAAGGTTTGGCTGATATGGATGAATTCATTGCTCTGTCCGGAGATGATGAAACAAACATTATTACAACTCTGGTAGCTCGTCATTTAAAAGTACCCAGGACAATAACTCTTGTTCGGAAATTGGACTACCTTTCAATGACTCATGCTATTGGAGTAGACTCGATAATTAACAAACCAATGATAACAGTAAATGTAATAAAGCAAATTATTGGAAGAAAAAAGCAGGAATTGTTTGTAGAATTACCAGGAATTGATGCAGAAATTGTTGAATATGTTGCAAACGAAAAATCTAAAATTATTCGTAAAACATTAATGGAAACTAACTTCCCAAAAGATGCTATTATTGGCACAGTAATAAGGAAAAATGGTACTATTGAAATTCCAAGAGGAAATACACAAATCAATGCTGAAGATAAAGTTGTTGTATTTTCTTTACCCAAAGCTTTGCCTGGCGTTGAAAATTTATTTTAAGAATTTTGTTCTGACTGATACAAATGAAAATATTTAAAATTGCTGTAATTATCCTAGGAATATTAGTAACGTGTTTGATAATAGCAACATATCTTCTCCCTTCAGAAACAGTAATAAAGAGGCAGATAGTTGTAGATAATAAATCTTTATCAACGTCTTTCCAAATAGTTGATGATTTCAAACAATGGAAGGATTGGTTCCCAATTTTCGAAATGGATTACAATACAAAATTTTATTATGAGTTCAATAATTCAATGACACCTAATTCAATGAAATGGCAGAGCAATCATCCAAATGTTGGTAAAGGTCAATTAAAAGTTAAATCACGGAGAGTCAATAGGCAATTGGAATTTTTTATTACTCTGGAAAATGATAAAACAAGTATTCTAAATTTTTTATTTAATAAAAAGAAATCCTCTACTGAAATAATTTTGGAGTTTCGAACTGAATTATCTTTTTTTGAAAAATGGATGGGATTTGCTCTTGAAACAATTATTGGACCAACATTAGAAAAGAGTTTAAGTAAAATAAAATTTATATCAGAATATATTAACGAGAAAAATTTGAATAATGAAAAAGAAAATAATTCCAATGATAACAGCTTTTAATTACCATACAAAAATTGTGCACATATTCAAAATTCTTTTAAAATTATTTTTCCACAATTGTTAATTTCAATGTGTTAGTAATTTGTTTGAAATCACAATAATGATTTAACTAATTTTGAGAAATTAAAATTATTAAAATTTCAAAACCGGGAGATTAAATTGAGCAGTGAAGCAAAAAACATCAAATCTACTTTTTCCGAAAGTAAAATTAAAGGTACAATTGGAATGCAAACCCGTCTCAGAAGTTCATTAGAAGCTCTAGGAAATAAAATACCTCCGCATTCGGAAGCTTCGGAAATCGCTGTTTTGGGTTCGATGATGCTTGATAGAGCCGCCTTGGCTAAAGCTGTAGAAGTACTTGATGAAAACAGTTTTTATAATACTGCTCATTCATCCATATTCTCAACAATGGTAAATATGTTTGAGACAGCCACTGCTGTTGACATAGTTTCTTTGGCTGAAGAACTTAATAAGAGAAATATGCTTGAAGCCGTTGGTGGAGCTTATTATCTCTCAGAGATTAATTCTCGGACACCTACAGCGGCGAATATAGAAACACATGCCAGAATTGTTCAGGAAAAATATCTGAAAAGACTTCTTATAAATTCTGCCGGGCAAATACTTGCAAATTCTTATGACGATACAACTGATGCATTGGAAGAAATCGATAAAGCAGAAAATGAAATTTTTCAAATTGCTCAAAAAAGATTTCAAAAAAGCTATATAGGAATTAAGGAACTTGCTCACCAGACAATGACAGTCATTGATAATCTTTTTGAAAAAGACAAGAAAGGAATTACAGGTGTCGCATCAGGATTTTACGAACTGGATAAATTAACAGGTGGATTTCAAAAATCCGATTTTGTTGTAATTGCCGCACGACCATCAATGGGTAAAACAGCTTTTGCACTTTCAATAGCAAGGAATATTGCCATTGAATATCAAACTCCAGTTGCTTTCTTCTCGATTGAAATGGCTGGTATTCAGCTTGTTATAAGGTTAGTTAGCGCAGAAGCAAGGATTAATGGTAATAACATTCGTACCGGCAGGTTGAATCATCAGGACTATTCAAAGATTGCACAATCTATGGGAAGACTTGCAGGAGCACCGATTGTAATAGATGATAGTCCATCATTAACAATTATGGAATTAAGAGCAAAGGCACGTAGATTAATTGCAGAGCATGGGATTAAAATCATAATGGTTGATTACCTCCAGTTAATGCGTTCCCCAAAATCAGAAAGCAGGGAAAGAGAAATCTCAATGATTTCTCAATCTTTAAAACAACTCGCTAAAGAGTTGAATATTCCTGTAATTGCCTTAGCACAGCTTAACAGAAGAGTTGAAGAAAGAACTGACAGAAGACCAATGCTCTCAGATTTAAGAGAATCCGGTTCAATCGAACAGGATGCTGATGTTGTAATGTTTATTCATCGCCCTGAACAATATGGAAATAAAGGATTTACTAAAGATTCTGACGATGCTGAAGGCAAGGCAGAAATTATTTTAAGTAAGCAAAGAAACGGTCCAACAGGCTCAATAAAATTAGCTTATCTGAAAGACTATGCACGTTTTGAAAATCTTGCATTTGGCTTCCAGGAACCACCTGAAGGCTCTGAAAATAATGTCATGAATAGTGGAAATGATGCAGGATATCTTGATGATGATGAACCATTTTAATATAAATTATATTTTTTTATGAAATATTTTTCAACAAAAATTCAAAATATTTTTTTAATATTTCATAACATCTTAAATTGCAGTATTATTTTTTAGAAGTGAGGAAAATTTTGTTAAAAGGAAAATTAAAAGTTAGGTGTGAAATCAAATTTCAAAGATATTTTTTATTTATATGGGCGGTTCAGTTTTGAACCGCTTTTTTTTTATTTTCCCCACTAAAAAGAGGGGATTAAGGGGTGTGTAAAAACAAAACATTAACAATATGATGCTAAAAAACAACATAAAATTAAAACTCGAAGACGGGACTGAATATTCGGGAAAATCCTTTGGTTACGAAGGTTCTGTTGCCGGTGAAGTAGTATTCAATACTGCAATGACCGGTTATCCCGAAAGTCTGACAGATCCTTCCTATAAAGGTCAGATTTTAGTACTGACATATCCTTTGATTGGAAACTATGGTGTTCCTAAATACGATATCGAAAATGGCATTGTCAAGAACTTTGAATCAGATAAAGTACATATTTCAGGTCTTGTTATTTCTGATTATTCACATAAATACAATCACTGGAATGCAGAGAAAAGTTTGGGTGATTGGCTCAAGGAACACAAAGTGCCTGCTATTTACGGCATTGATACAAGAGCATTGACAAAACGTTTGAGAGAAAAGGGTGTTGCCTTAGGAAAGATAGAATACGAAAATGAGCAAATTGATTATTTTGACCCAAACAAAGAAAATCTGGTTGCTCAGGTCAGTTGCAAAGAGAAAATTGTGTATGGAAATGGTGATTACAAGATAATGCTGATTGATTGCGGAGTTAAAAACAACATAATACGATATTTGATGACTCTCAATACTACTGTTATCAGAGTACCATGGGATTATGACTATACAAAGGAAGAATATGACGGGTTGTTTATTTCAAATGGTCCCGGTGATCCCCAAATGTGCGATATTACAATCGAACGACTAAGAAATTCCATCAAAGGAGATATTCCGATTTTTGGTATTTGCCTTGGAAATCAATTGCTGGGTATAGCTTCCGGTGCTGAAACTTACAAATTAAAATACGGACACAGAAGCCACAATCAACCGGCTTTGCAGGTAGGAACGAACAGAGCATTTATTACATCACAAAATCATGGTTTTGCAATTAAGGATGATACTATCGGTGGTGATTGGGAATCGCTTTTTATTAATCTTAATGACCAATCAAATGAGGGTATCATGCATAAAACAAAACCTTTCTTTTCTTCACAGTTTCATCCTGAGGCGGCAGGAGGACCGACAGATACAGAATTCTTATTCCATGAATTTTTAAATATGGTGAAGAAAAGTTCCGGGAAATGAAGTCAGAAGACAGAAGTCAGAATTTCAATTACGATTTATCAATTACGAATTACGACGAAAAAATAGAAATGAATAACAGAAAACAGATAACGGAAAACGGAAAACAGAAAATTGATAACTTGAAGAAAGTTTTATTACTTGGTTCAGGTGCTTTGAAAATAGGAGAGGCAGGAGAATTTGATTATTCCGGTTCTCAGGCACTCAAAGCACTTCGCGAGGAAGGAATTGAAACAGTGCTTGTCAACCCGAATATCGCTACTGTTCAAACTTCTGAGAATATAGCAGATATAATATATTTCCTTCCGGTTACACCATTTTTTGTCGAGCAGGTAATAAAGAAAGAAAAGCCGGAAGGGATTTTGCTTTCATTCGGAGGGCAAACTGCTTTAAATTGCGGTATAAAACTTTTCGAACAGGGAATTCTTGAAAAATATAATGTTGAGGTTCTGGGTACACCAATCCGTGCTATAATGGATACAGAAGACAGGGAACTTTTTGTAAATAAACTTGCAGAAATAGATGTTCTTACACCAAGAAGTATCGCTGTAACAAATCTTGCCGATGCAGAAAAAGCTGCTTCTGAGTTGAATTATCCAATAATCATTCGTGCCGCTTATGCTCTCGGTGGCTTGGGAAGCGGATTTTGCACAAATGAAGATGAACTCGATAAATTAGCTAACAAAGCCTTGGCACATTCGCAACAAATTTTAATCGAAGAATCGTTGAAGGGCTGGAAGGAAATCGAATATGAAGTTGTGCGGGATTGTTACGATAATTGCATAACAGTATGTAATATGGAAAACTTTGACCCACTGGGAATACATACCGGAGAAAGCATTGTAGTTGCACCGTCACAAACACTTTCAAACAGCGAGTATCATAAATTAAGAAGCTTGTCAATAAAAATTATTAGGCATATTGGTATTGTCGGGGAATGTAATGTACAGTTTGCACTCGACCCTAAATCTGAGGATTACAGAGTTATTGAAGTGAATGCACGTCTCTCCCGCTCATCTGCTTTGGCATCTAAAGCTACCGGCTACCCTTTAGCATTTGTTGCGGCAAAATTAGCATTGAACTATGGTTTGCATGAATTGAAAAATTCGATTACAAAAACAACTTCAACTTTTTTTGAACCTGCTCTTGATTATGTTGTCGTAAAAATTCCGCGTTGGGACTTAAACAAGTTCAAAGGAGTGTCAAGGCATATCGGCAGCAGCATGAAAAGTGTAGGTGAAGTTATGGCTATCGGCAGAACATTTGAAGAAGCTTTGCAAAAGGGTTTGCGTATGATTGGTCAGGGTATGCATGGTCTTGTCGGTAATAAAGATTTAATAATTGAAGATTACCACAAGGAGCTTTCTCAACCCACAGATATGAGAATTTTTGTTATTGCGATGGCTTTCAACAACAATTATTCTGTCGATGAAATACATGCTTTAACAAAGATAGATAAATGGTTTCTTGTCAAACTCGAAAATATTTTTGATGTGCGAAAAGAACTCTTGACTTACAATACACTTGAATCACTACCAAATGAACTTCTTGTGCATGCTAAAAAACTGGGATTTTCCGATTTTCAAATTGCTCGGTTTGTCTTTAAAGATGATGATGCTCGTATTGATGAAAGCTTACTAAAAGTCAGGAAGCATCGCTTGAAACTTAATATAAGACCAGTCGTTAAACAGATTGATACTCTTGCGGCTGAGTATCCTGCACAGACCAACTATTTATATATGACTTATTCCGGTGATGTGAATGACACAATTCCGCAGAATAAAAATAAATCAGTGATTGTTCTTGGCTCAGGTGCTTACCGGATTGGAAGCAGTGTAGAGTTCGACTGGTGTAGTGTAAATGCTATAATGGCATTAAGAAAACAGGGAATCGAGTCAATAATGATTAATTATAATCCTGAAACAGTCAGTACCGATTATGACATTTGCGACAAACTTTATTTCGACGAATTGACATTCGAAAGGGTAATGGATATAATCGAGTATGAATCCCCGTTTGGTGTTATAGTTTCAATGGGTGGACAAATTCCAAATAATCTTGCTATGCGTTTGAGGGGGCAGGAAATAAACATACTCGGAACATCTCCCGAATCAATTGACAATGCTGAAGACAGACACAAATTTTCTGCATTGCTCGATAAGCTAGAAATTGAACAGCCAGAATGGATTGAATCTACAAGTATCGAGGAAGTTCACGATTTTGCAAAAAAAGTTGGTTATCCTTTGTTGATACGTCCTTCTTATGTGCTGTCTGGTTCTGCAATGAATGTTGTTTCAAACGAAAGCGAACTTGACAAGTTTTTAACAATAGCCGCAAATGTATCCAAGCGGTATCCTGTTGTAGTAACAAAATTTTTTGAGGACACAAAGGAAATCGAAATGGATGCCGTTGCAAAAAATGGTGAAATTATCGCCTATGCAATATCGGAACATGTGGAATTTGCAGGTGTTCACTCCGGTGATGCAACAATGCTTTTCCCACCTCAAAAAATTTACGTCGAAACAACCAGAAAAATTAAAAGAACTACAGGTAACATTGCAAAAGCACTTAATATAACAGGACCTTTTAATATTCAATATCTTGCAAAGGACAATGACATCAAAGTAATCGAATGTAATCTGCGCGCTTCGAGAAGTTTCCCGTTTGTATCAAAGGTACTGAAAACGAATTTAATAGAATTAGCTACAAATGCAATGTTGGGGCTGAAAGTGGAAAAGCCGGATAAATCACTCTTCGATTTGGATTACATTGGAGTCAAAGCTCCACAATTTTCATTTTCGCGATTGCACAAAGCAGACCCTGTTTTGGGTGTTGAGATGGCTTCCACAGGTGAGGTGGGCTGTTTGGGTGAAAATTACTACGAAGCAATTTTGTGTGCTATGCTATCTGTCGGATATACAATCCCAAAGAAAAATATTTTAATTTCTTCGGGTGCAATCCGCTCTAAAGTTGAATTAGTCAAGTCCGCAGAGATGTTGGTTGAAAATGGCTATAAACTATTTTCGACTCTCGGCACTTATGAATTTTTGAAAAATGCAGGTGTTATAACCACATTGGTTCTACGCCCCGACGAAAATTACAAGCCGGATGTAATTGATATGATTCGAGACAAAAAATTCGATTTAATTATTAACATATCAAAAGACCTAAGCGAGCGGGAATTGGACAGGGACTATCAAATCCGTCGCAATGCAGTTGATTACAACATTCCACTGCTAACAAATGCCCGACTCGCAAGTGCATTCATCTACGCTTTCTGCAAAATAAAAATCGAGGATATTGCGATTAAGAGTTGGAATGAAATGTAACTTTACATCCTCAAAGCTTCCAGTAATTTCTTCTTTGTTTTCGGATTGCTTGGTCTCGACATATCGGCATCAATAAAATTACCTTTGCGGTCAACTAACAAATAATGAGGTATTCCGCTGTACATAAATTGTTCCCGAAGCAAAATATCTTCTTGCTGATTTGTGAAAAGATGGATGCCCGGCATGCCTCTTTTCCTTATAAAGTCCTTTACTATTTCTGTGTAACCGTTGTTTGTATTTATTCCAAGAAAAATCAAATCCTTTTCATTCTTCAAATCATCATGAAGTTTTTTTGTATGAGGTATCTCCTCCATACAAGGACTGCAGCCTAGTCCCCAAATATCTATATAAACAATTTTACCTTTAAAATCAGACAATTTCACCGGTTTTCCCTCAATGTCTTTTAATGTGAAATTGAATGCAGGATTCCCCGGCATCATTTTCAAACGACGATTATAAATGTCAACTACATTTTGATAATATTCTTCATATTTAACTATTTTTTTGAACTTATCAACCAACATTTTCATTGTGTCAAGCTTTTTTGCATCGCTTGTATATTCCAAATCTCCGGTTAAACGCATCGCTAATACAATATCCTTGCTTATACCAACCAAATTTTTATCGCAATAATTGAAGAATGCGTTTAGTGATTTTTTATATCCGGGATGTTTATCCCATCTGCTATCTACTATTCTGCCGATAAGATTTTTGTATTGACTTAAAAAAGTTAAATATGAATAACTATCCTTCGACCAAGGATTGCTTACAAGTATCTCATCCAGATAATCATAATCATTACCGTCAAGTTTGATTGGTTCGTGATTCGGATGCCAAAAATGGTGATAATAAAGATAATATGACCTGTTAAAAGCCCATTCGTAGATTATGGCATTTTTCGCTTCCCTGACAACAATCGGTGGCAGATTCGTATTTTTAAAAGAACTGTCACAAAAAGCGAGTTGATTTTCCTTCCTGCTATTCCAATATTTTTTACTTGCTTCATAATCATAGTTGTCATAAAAGTATTTGTAAAATTCATCCTCTTTCGGAAATGCTTTTTCAAATTGTACAAAATAATTATAGAATTTTGCATATTTCCCGTGAAAAGTAACTTCAGGTTGAGCATCTTTTTTTGCGAATTTTATATTCATTTCGAGAGAATCACCAGGAATTAAATATATAGTTGCAATCGAAAAATAATTTCCAAGGGGTATCCATGTATGTGCCATTGTATAAGCATCAATATCAATTGAAAAAGTCCCGTCATCTTTAACTTTTGCTATTAAGTTATCAAATTTGAAATCAATGGAACCCTGCTTTGATACATTGAATTTTATTTCTTCAAATTTTGAACCATCAATTTTTCCGTAAATGTGGACAGGTTTTTCGGAATCAATTTGTATGTACTTGTCGCAGGATGACAAAAGAAACAAGAAAAGCAAAAGTGTTGATGAAAGATAAATAGACTTTTTCATATTTTGACCTCAAATATTATTTTTACGAGCTATTGTCAAAAGTTTAATATTATATTTTTGTTTTGGCAGTTCTAACTTACGAAGAAAATATCATTATACAATTGTAAAATCTAAGATATTGCAATTAAGAGTTGGAATGAGATGTAAGAATTTATCTTGGAAAATCTATAACACAAAGTTATTTTAGTAAAAAATAAATTCGCTTTTATTCAGGGAGATTGTTATGAAAAAGTTTTTAGTCTTACTAACGGTTATTTCTATCAGTATTTCATATTGCTTTTCTCAAGACTTTTGGGAAAGAGTAAATGTTCCGAATGATTCACCGGTTAGAGATATTGCCGTTTCACCGGACGGCGATATATTTGCTGCATCTATTGGAATCTACAAATCATCTGATAATGCAGAAACATGGACAGGAATAAATCAAATGGAATATGAAGGTTTTCCGTTTGATTTTTTGGGAATGTATATTTTGTTCCAATCAATAATGTTAGCTCAAGACGAAACAATATTTGCATCAATGTTGGATGGAGTTATTATAAAATCTACTGACAAAGGGCAAACTTGGATTATTGCCACCGAAGAACCTCAAAACGTTAAAAATATAATTCAGGATGAAAAAGGAATATTGTATGCATTTAAGGGATTGCAATTGTATATATCCGTAGATAACGGTATAGTTTGGACAAAAGTGTTAGATATTGCCGAACATCAGGGAACCTTTTCAAATTACAAAATGGCTATGGCTCCATGGGGAGATATTTTCGTCCCAATTAATGGTTCGACTGTCAGGAAGAAAGACAGTTCAAATTTTCAATCATATTCTGAAGGGTTGGATTCCACCCAAATTAGATGTTTTGCCTTTCACAATGGAATAGTTTATGCAGGTGGAGATAAAATAAGAGGATTATTTTCTTCAAATGATTCCGGTAAAACATGGAATTCAATTACCACCTTGCCTGACAGTTTGACTGTTACTGCTTTGGAATTTACCGAGTCGGGAGCATTCTTTGCAGGTACAGACACAAGCGGAGTTTTTGTCTCAAATGATAACGGATTAAGCTGGACAAAAATTGAACAAATTCCCAAAAAAGAAATTTATTCAATAAGAGCCATAGAAGATAAAATTTATATTTGCACAAATGGTTTATATGTTTCTTTTGATAATGGTTCGAATTGGCTGTTAAAAAACAATGGACTGTCATATCCGGGAGTTGGTGTTTATGACTTCAATAGCCAAAATAATCATTACGCTATGACATATTTCAATTTCTTCAGGTCTGATGATAATTGTTCTAATTGGTACACCATGGATTTGCCTTTTGACTTTCGCTATGCATCGTTTTTCTTAATTGACAATGAAGATAATATGTATGTTGCGAGTTATAACAGAAACTGGTTTTATTACTCAACAGATTATGGGACGACTTGGGGTGATGTAAATGATTTAGTCCAAGAATTGGGCATCACTGTCAACAATGTCATTAGTTTGAAGATTAATAGCAAAGGTTATTTATATTTAGTTTTTGACAGGGGTGAATCATTTTGGAAATCTATTGACAATGGTCATAGCTGGCAATTCTTAAAACAAGGAAATTTGATTGATAGATTATATATCGGTAACAATGATGAACTCCTACTTTACAATCCCATCTATGGTTCAAAATTATCTAAAGATGATGGTTTAACTTGGAATGATATTTATATTACTCCTCAAATTAATGAATATGAACAACCACACGATATAAAAATTGATGATAATATTATTATATTTGCAGGCTCCGAAACAGGGTTTCACATTACGACAGATGGAGGTTCAACTTGGGAAAACAAAAGCGATGGCATAGCAACAAACTTTGAAAATGGTCCCGAAGGTGATATTGAAATATTCAAAATTCAATATCTAAATGGTATTGTTTATATCGCTACAGGGAGCGGTATTTATTTTTCAGATAATCTTGCTGATACATGGCAGCCATTGAACTCAGGCACAGTCAGAGCAAAAGCAGGTGATTTTCTATACAAGAAAGACAATCATTTATATGTTGCTTCCTTATCCGGAGTTTATCGTAGCATAGATGAAATTGTATATGTGGAAGATGGATTATTAAATGTCGGAGATAATAACTTCCATATATTTCCAAATCCTGCAAATGATAAGATTAATATTGATGTGTCGGGAAATCACGAAAATAAATTAAGAATCACTTTATATGATTTGAGCGGAAATAAATTAGAAACTTTATTCGATACATGTTGTCAAAATGGAAACTTACAAATCCCAATAAAACATATTACATCTGGTAGTTATTTCTTAAAACTCGAATCAAACAGTAAATCGAAGACAATGGTACTAAAAGTAATCAGATAAACTCTGAAAAAAAATTAGTGAAGCTCTAATAAATATTGCAGAGCTTCACTAATTTCTTTGATAATAGGATTCTCATCTCCTCTGATTTTCAATCCCCATTTTTAATTCAATTGATAGTCCCGGAGGCGTATAATCAGGAAGTCCGGGGGCTTCTGATGACCCAACCTGCCATTTGCCATCCAAAATATTGAGAATATCAAGATTCAAAGCATATTTTACTTCAAAAGAAATAAGAAGATTTTTGATTTCCTGTTCAGTCTTTCTAACATTTATTCTCAAATCACATCCACCGCCAAGTATTAAATTCAAATTTGATTTCTCATACTTATTCATTTTGTTGTCAAGATATTGAATCATATGTTCTTCATTATATTTAATTGGCATAAGCAATTCAGTTTTTGAAAAGCCAATTCCAATTACAGGATGTACGGTTACTATCTTCATATATGATTCAAATACTGATAGTTCAGCGGACAATGAATATGTTTGTAATTCCGCATCATAATATAGATTACTTGTTTTTCTTGTTATGGGAAATCTGAAATCAATGGAATATAAAAGAAAATAAGGTTTATTTGAGATTATAGGATTGTGATTAACTTTATAGCTTATTCCAAAATAATAGACATGACCCGAGAAATCATCAGTCTTAATGATTTGTTTCAGTAAAGAATTTATGTTATTAGGATTGTCATAATAAATTCCTGTTGAAACCGAGAAAATATCTGTTTTCGGATAATAGTAATCATCTGCCCATGCAGTTGAAATAACCATTAGAAACGCTATAATGAAAGTTGTTTTCATATTATAAAAAAGCCCGAAATTTTATGAAATCCCGGGCTATGACCAAAAACACAAAAAACTATTTTGCTAATGCATGCTTCAGTGAGAGTGAACCTACAGAACCGAAGCCAAATAAAAACATAAGTTGGAAAGGTATTGCCGCTATTTCAAGATAGTAAGCAGATATCACAATCCCAATAAGAAAATACAAAGACAACAATAGTTCGAAAATTATGGTTCCACTAATTTTTTTAACAACATATTTCTTTATATGCCAATCGACGGTATTCTTGACAATATTATATTTTGGAGTTCTTTCGAACCCTGATTTCTTGTTAAATAAAGCTTCCATTACAGCTTTAGTATTGTTTACAGCCATGCCCATACTTCCACCAAGGAAGATTGGAAAGAAGAGTAGTCTTTTCCTCCAATCAAGATGCAAGGCTCTTTGTCCGTATAGGTAAAAGAGAAAAGTTGAAATTGAGGCTAAAACAAAAATTGACATCATAGTATAATACTCATCATAACCGCCAATTTGGTTTTTAATAACAACAAGCGGAATATTGAGTAATGCAACTAATATTATAAACGGAAAAACAATATTTGATGTAAGATGCACAAAACATTCAAGTTTAACTTTCAAAGGCTGATCAGATTTAAATACCTGAGGCAAAATTTTCTTTGCAGTTTCAACAGCACCTTTTGTCCATCGGAATTGCTGAGTTTTAAGAGCGTTTATGTCTGCTGGTAATTCTGCAGGAGAGGTTACATTATTAAGAAAGATGAACTTCCAACCCTTGAGTTGTGCCCTAAAACTAAGGTCCATATCTTCCGTTAAAGTATCTTCCTGCCAGTTTCCTGCATCAAGAATTGTTTCTTTTCTCCAAATCCCGGCAGTACCATTGAAATTGATAAAAAAGCCCGCTTTGTTACGAACCTGCTGTTCGATTGCAAAATGACCGTCCAAAGCAAGAGCCAAAGCCCTTGTTAAAAACGAATAGCTTTCATTTAAATGTTCCCAGCGAGTTTGCACACACCCAACATTTTTGTCGGAGAACTGAGGAATAGTTTTCAATAAGAAATCTTTCTCCAGCTTTTCCAAATATAATTCTGGATTACCAGAATTTTAACTTGGCTTAT
>CAZEHW010000073.1:0-14251 GCA_964511865.1 uncultured Hyphomicrobiales bacterium
GACTTAGGATGCGGAACCGGTTATATGTCATACTTGTTGTCAAAAAGCGAATATTCCGTTACTTCAATTGACAAATCATCGGAACGTCTGTCGTATTTTAAAGAGAATATAAACGACAAAAATATAAGAATATTAAATTCAGATATGTTCGAATTCAACGAAGAAGACTTTGATTTGGTTGTCTGTCAGGAAGTCATAGAACATATTCCTGATTACAAAAAGGTAATTGAAAAAATATATTCATTACTTAAGATAGAGGGTTTTGCAATAATCACAACACCATATAAAGAAAATTTATCAGCTAAAACAAAAAAATGTGATATATGCGGAGAATTTTATCATACAAGCGGGCATTTGCATTCTTTTGATGAAAATAAATTAAATGAAGCATGTATCGAAAATAGTTTCAATATCATCAGAACAATATTAATTGTCAATAACCGTACTATTAAATTATTTGCAAATTTCAATATTCCGGTAAATGAGTATACTGTTAAAATAGACAAATTAATTAATAAATTATTTTCTCACAAGTCAGCATATCTGCTCGTAATAATTAGAAAGAAATCAAGATGAAGATAGCATACGTACATTCAGGTAATTTACCATCAAGTTCACCAAGTGAAACATTTGTTCTTTACAATGCTTTAGGAATGGCAAAGCATTTTGAGAAAGTATATTTATTTTTAACAAAAAAAATACAATCCAAACCGAATGACATAGTAAAGTTGCGTTTTGATTTGGATGTACCTGATAATTTGATAATAAAAACATATCATTCATTTTTACAGAAGTATTCAAATTATTTTCTCTATAGACATTACTATAATGAATTATGTATATTATGCGAGAAAAAAGAATTGGATGCGATTATTACAAGAAGGAACACCTTTCTGCCTTTTCTTGTTAAATTGAAGAAAAAATACGACATTCCTGTGTTGTTTGAATCACACGATTTTTTTGCAGACTTGTCTGTTCGTAATGATTTGGAGAAAAGCAAAAAACTTAGATTTGAAAGATTGGAAAAAAAATATATTCCACAATTATCAGCAGTATTATGCCTTCAAAATTCACAAATTGATCTTTATAAAAAGATATTCAAGAATACAAAATTCTTTCTGGTAAGAACAGGATTGCAGAAACCGGAATCCATCAGAGAAAGAAGAAAAAAATATATAACATATATCGGTTCATTTGACAAACTTAAAGGGATAGATACTCTTTTGCAAGCAACCAAACTAATTGAGTATAGTATTACTGTATTGTTAATTGGTGCAAGAAGCAAACAAGAACTGGATTTACTGGATGACAAAAGGATAAATATGGCTTTGTTCGATAAAGTTATTGTTGAAGGCTGGCTTCCAAAAAATAAATTGAAAAAATATCTTGAAAAGACTTTAATCGGAGTAGTCCCATTAGAAGATAATTTTTTTAATAAATACTTGACATCACCTCTAAAACTGTTTGATTATTACAGCTATAACATTCCAGTCATTGCTTCGGATTTGCCCTCATGCAGGGAGTTAATAGTTGAGAACAAAACAGGTTTGTTTTTTAAGCCCGAAGATGCTGAGGATTTAGCAAATAAAATTATTTACTTATTAAGCAATCCAGCGATAGCTAAGCAGATGAATGAAAATATTGAAGAATATTCAAAACAGTTTTTATGGGAAAATCGCGGGAAACTTATTTTTGATATTATTACAGATTTGAAAAAATGATATGGAAAAACTCTCTGTTAGCATAATAACAAAGAATGAAGAATCAAATATTGAAAGATGTCTGGATGCTGTAAAGTGGGCTGATGAAATACTTGTTGTTGATTCCGGTTCTACTGACAAGACTTTAGAAATCTGTAAAAAGTATGGTTGTAATATTATCGAAACTCAATGGATGGGTTTTGGAAAAACTAAGAAGTTTGCTGTTGATAATGCAAAATATAATTGGATTTTATCTGTGGATGCTGATGAAGTTGTAAGCACCCAACTTAATGTTAAAATACAATCTATTCTTAGTAATCCTGAATATAATGCTTATAAAATAAAAAGAATATCCTATTATTTAGGGAAAAGGATAAAATACTGTGGTTGGCAAAATGATTTGCCTCTTAGATTATTTAATAGAAATTATGGGAACTTTAATGAAAAGATAATTCACGAATATGTTGATACGAAAGAACCTATAGGAATAATAAATGAATGTATTTTGCATTATACTTATCAGAGTGTAAATCATCACTTCAATAGAATGAAGAATTATGCAGTTCTATCGGCAATGGAAAAGTATGAATCAAATAAATATTCATCAATAATAAAAGCTGTATTTAATGCAATTCTCAAATTTGTTAAAATGTATTTTATTAAATTTGGTTTCTTAGATGGAAAGCATGGCTTTTTATTATCATTAAATTCTTCAGCAGGAATTTATCTAAAGTACATCAATTTATGGGAAATGAATAATACAATAAAGACCGGGAAATAATAATGTCAGATATTTCAAATTATGCAAAAGTAATTCATGTTGATGTAGAAGATGGTTGGAGAGGTGGACAAAGACAGGCATTTAATCTTTTTGAAAGTGAATTAAAAATGGGGATGAAACCTCATTTTTTCTGCAAAATAAATACTGAATTGCATAAGGTTTTAAGTCTGAATAATTACCCTCACTCTGCATTAAACTATAAGGGTGAACTGGATTTTTTAAGTGCAAACAAAATCTCAAAATTTGCCAAACGGAATAATAATAATATTATAAATTGCCACTCATCTCACTCTTTGTCTTTGGGGATATTAAGTAAATTTTTCTATTCTAAGCCAAAATTAATTGGTGTACGAAGAGTTGATTTCAAAATTTCAGAAAATTTCTTGAGTAAATGGAAATACAATACCAACAAATTAGATATTATTGTTTGTGTGTCCGATGCTATCAAGAATATTATGAAACCTATAATTAAAAATCCTGCGAAGCTCACAACAATTCATAGTGGTATTAACCTGAACAGATTTAAGGATTCAATTCCATCAAATGTTATTTCTGAATTTAATCTGCAAAATAAAATAATTGTAGGAACTGTTGCCGCTTTTGCTGAGCATAAAGATTATCCAACATTTCTTAAGACCATTAAAAAAGTAACTGAAAAGAGAAATGATATAATATTTATTGCAGTAGGTGATGGAAAACTCTTGAATGATATGAAAATCCTATCCAAGAAACTGAATATAGAGAAGAATATAATTTTTACGGAATTCCGTAATGATATTGGTGATTTTCTCAAAGCATTTAATACCTTTATTTTGTCTTCCAAAGAAGAAGGTTTAGGTACTTCAATCTTAGATGCAATGTCTGTTGGATTACCAATAGTTGCGACCAAAGCAGGTGGGATACCGGAAATTGTTAAGGACAGGATAAATGGTATTTTATGTGATATTGGGGATGAGCAAAGTTTGGCAGAAGCTATTCTCGAATTGGCAAAGAATGAGCAATTAAGAAAAACATATGGAGATAATTCAAAGGAGTTTGTAAAAGAATTCAGCATTGAAGTTACTACAGAAAAATATTTGGATTTATATAAACAATTGTTAAGTAAAATTTAATACATTTGTTTATTTGCCTACTGTCTTTTCTTTATAAAATCTTTCAAATAACTTTACGATAAATTTTCTGCCGGGGATTCCTATTGATTCATTGTTAACTTTGAAAATAAGAACTATCCCTATAATAAAAATCAGAATATCACCAGCCCACATACCTAATATTGGATTTAACATCCCTCTGTCTGCAAGTTTTTCACCTCCAATCAGACAAGCCCAGTAAAGTATATAAAATGCCAGACTAATAGCAGCACTAATGCCAAAATTTCCTCCTCTTGTCATAATTCCAAGTGGACAACCTACAAGTACAAAAACAATACAAGCGAATGGAATAGCATATTTTTTTTGTATTTCAATTTCATATTGTCTTGCTTTAAAATCATAATCATCCTTTCGCATCTGGTCGGAACTAAGGGTTGTTTTCAAAAAGGAAACCCGTCTTTGAACATTACGTAAAGTTGTTGCATAGCTTTGTTCTTCGGGAGAAACATGCCTTAAAACAGAAGTAGTTGAATCGGGTGCTTTACCTGAAATATATGCAAAGTGTTTTTTTATTAATAAATTTAATTTATCATCAAATTCATTTCTTTTAGCTACAGCTTCATCGACAATTATCCTCATATCCCTAATATGCATTTCTCTGTCACCGCGACTAATCACATCATCATCGGTCCTTGTCAAGTTGAAGCCTTCTGCATTCATTATTATCTTGTATTTGGCAAAATTTACTTTCCGATAATTTTTAAATTCCTGCTCTTTTATCTGATGAATTTCACCGCTGTAAAGGTTAAAAATCAACTTTGACATATCGTTTGAAAAGCTTGCAATGCCTGTATCAGCAGAAACAATGTTCAGGTTATTCATGTTTCTGGTATCATAAATGGTTACACCATAAAGAGTGCCTGTAATTGAATCAACCTTACGGGCAAATATTGTATAACCATCGAGTTCCTGAGAAAATTTTCCTGATTCAATTGAAAAAGTCGGCTTTTTGCGTTGAATATCCAACATTAAAACTTTTGCTCTGTGGTTTGCTTCAGGTAATACTTCGTCATTAAACCAGAAAAGTAATAAGGTCAGTACTAAACCGCCAATAACCACAGGTCTCATCATTTTTATTAAACTTCCGCCACTGGATTTTATAATTGTGGTTTCATGTACTGAAGACATATTACCAAAAGCCATCAAAGTAGAAAATAAGACCCCCATTGGAACAGCAAGAACAAGCATCCATGAGAGATTTAATGCTATCAATTGAATTATTACCCATTCACTTAAACCTTTTCCTAAAAGCTGGTCAATGCTTTTCAGTAGAAATTGGAACAGAAACAAAAACATAACAAGCACCGTTCCGAAGATGAAAGGTGCTAAATGAATGCGTAATATGTATCTGCTAATTATGCTCATTTCTCCTAAATTCTATCTTTGCAATTACTAAAAGATTAAAAATATGCTAATTTTATATATTCATCAATTAATATTCATTATTCATTATTCATTATTCATTATTTTTTAACTCTTCCCATCTTCTTTTATATGAACGCCATATTGAATTGCCCATAAACCAACCCATAAGACCAAACAAAATAAAAGTTGATAAAAGTCTTTTTAAAAATTGCTCAGAACCTAGGAAATCTATTAGTTGTATTTCCGGATGATAAACCAAATTCATGATTATAACAATTAAAATATATGTAACAAACAAAGTCATTCCATATAGTAAAAAACCGGTTCGAAAAATAAATCTCTTTTTTCCCTGTTTCTCCATTCTAAGCCATTTTTTCCTGGCATTATTTTCTCTTTGATTAATCATGTTTTATTATTTTTAAGAATATTTTCTGCTAAAAGTAAATCTAATCGTGTAGTAATTTTTATATTTTTCTCCTCACCATTAATGATTTTTACTTTGTATCCTAATTGCTCTGCAAGAGACGCATCATCAGTAACAATCATTTTCTTCGGTTTCATCTGTTTATAAATTTCAAGAAATATCTCTTTTTTAAATCCCTGTGGTGTCTGAATTTTTCTTAGCTCATTCCTAATTAATGTTCTGTCAACAAAACCTTTGCTATTAACAACTTTTATTGTGTCATTAGGTGGAAGACCGGGAATGGATACACCATATTTTTGAGACGAACTAATAATTTTCTTAATAAGTCTTACAGATGCTAAAGGTCTAACTGCGTCGTGAACAAGAATCAAATCAGAATTTTTTATAGGTTTAGAATTTATAGCATTATAAATTGAATCTTGCCGTTCTTCGCCTCCTTTAACAAGTGTGATATTTGTTTTAATATCATATTTTTTAAGTAACTTCTGAAGAAATTTTCTTTGAGAAAAATCAATGGATATCACTGCATTGTTAACCTCATCAATTTTATCAAAAATCATCAAAGTTCTTATGATAATTGGAATATTATTTAGTTCAAGGAATTGTTTCGGAATGATATTTCCAAAACGTTTTCCCTGTCCTGCCGCAGGAACTATAACCGTACAATTAACAGATGACTGTTTCATTATTAATTAGTTTCCATACTTATACTTATCTGTAACACTATAAGGTCTTATCATCCGAAAATCTCCCATTCCTGTATCATCTGAAAAAACAAATTCCCGATTGTTTAAATAAGTCCACTTCATATAAATTGTCCTTGAGCTGTAGGTGTCAGATTTATCAGTATAATCAGGAGGGCCAAAAATAATATAAACCATTCCCATATCTGTCAACCATCCTTCAGTATATGATTTAAAATTCTTGTTGGCATATTGAATTCTGGAAAAGTATTCATCAAAAGCTTCGTTCCTCTCTGTGTTAGGTGAAGGGTCAATTTTTTTCCAAAATTCTTCAAATCTCTTTTGTTTTTCCAAATCATTTTCTCCTGATTCAATTTGCTCTATATCTCCGGGGCTGGCAACATACTTAAGATAACGAAAGGCTTTATCAATATCTTCGACCAATGTTCCGTCAATAGCTTTTTCATATTTTAATGACCTTTCAGTAATTGCCAAAAAATCATCTTCGCTGTAATCTGTACTGTCAGTTCTTGTCAAGGCAATAAGCCGTAATTTATAAATACCTTGCTTTGCAATACCGGGAAAATTGATTTTTTTATAAAAATGGCTAACATTTTTCCTGACATCGTTTGTAAAAACATCGCTTTTATAGATTAGAACTTCTTTTTCATTATACAATTCGTAGGCAAAATCGAGACTATCGAAATTTTTATTGTTGTAAACTTCAAAAAAGATAAAAAAGCCCTCGGATAACATCCCTATATTATCCGAAATATGCGGAGTTATTACGAACCTGCCTTGTTTTTCCTCAATTGAACTGATAAGCATAATGCCACTCATTGAAATTTTGTACTTATCGAAGTTAACAATTGTTATTGTTCTCGTTTTTGTATTTGATTTTCCTGAAAGTAAATCAACAAGACTAATTCGAATATCGTAATTGCCGGCATCGAGAAAATAGCTCCTTGAGATAATATCGAAACCGGCAGTTCCACCCTGAGTTACTAAAAAATCTTTTTCTTTAATCGATTTGGGAATTTGTTCATTGGTCAGTTTATTTCCTGATGAATCTAAAATATCAATATATACTTCATATTTTGAATTGAACAGTTCTTTTACTTTTTCAAATCTTAATGATTGATAAGGCACTAAAATAAGCACATCCACCCTGCCATCTGAGAATTTATCGAGTGTATCCGTATTTTTGAAGCATACCGCATCAAAGAAAAAAGATTGCTCCTGCTCACCGGCAATGGGTACCTGAGCAAAAAGCGGATAGCTCCAGTATATTGATAATATTATTAATATTATTTGTGATTTTCTCAATATCTACCTATTAACAACAAGAATAAAATCTAAATTTAATATAATATTTCCTAAAAAAGAAATTTATATTAAAATTACACTTGTGTTTACAAAAATATTTTTTAATTTGTAACAATTAATTTAGTTTTATAAATTTTGAAAATGATATATAAAATAATATCTGCATTAATAATAATATGAGGAGTAAGAGAGATGATATTCGATTTAGAAATGTTGAAAATTCACTACAAAAACTTTGCAGGCAAAGTTGATTCTGCAAAGAAAACTATTGGCAAACCATTAACATTAGCTGAAAAAATACTATACGCTCATTTGTGGAAGGACGAAGTAGTAAAGGAATTTACAAGAGGAGGAGATTATGTGAATTTCGCACCCGACAGAGTAGCCATGCAGGACGCTACTGCACAAATGGCTCTTTTGCAGTTTATGTCTGCAGGAAGACCGAAAGTTGCAGTTCCTTCAACTGTACACTGCGACCACCTGATTCAGGCAAAAGTCGGTGCTGTTAAGGATTTGGCTACTGCAAAGGATGTAAATAAAGAAGTGTATGATTTTCTTGCATCAGTTTCTAATAAATACGGGATTGGATTTTGGAAGCCCGGAGCAGGAATTATTCATCAGGTAGTTTTGGAGAATTACGCATTCCCCGGTGGAATGATGATAGGCACCGATTCACATACGGTCAATGCCGGTGGTCTGGGAATGATTGCTATCGGTGTTGGCGGTGCTGATGCTGTTGATGTTATGGCAGGAATGCCTTGGGAATTGAAATTCCCAAAACTTATAGGTATTAAGTTAACAGGGAAACTGAATGGCTGGGCTTCTGCTAAAGATGTAATCTTAAAAGTTGCCGGAATTCTGACAGTTAAGGGCGGAACGGGTTGTATAGTCGAATATTTTGGTGATGGGGCAAAGAGTTTATCCTGTACAGGCAAAGGAACAATTTGCAATATGGGTGCCGAAATCGGTGCTACAACTTCTACATTCGGTTACGATGAATCCATGTACCGCTACTTAGAATCAACAGGTAGAAAAGAAGTTGCCGAATTAGCAAAGTCAATTGCAAATTATCTGACAGCAGATGATGAAGTTTATGCTAACCCTGAAAAATATTTCGACCAGGTTATTGAAATAAATCTCTCAGAATTGGAACCGCATATTAACGGTCCATTCTCACCCGATTTAGCTTGGTCAGTATCACAAATGAAAGATGCTGTTAAGAAAAATGATTATCCTGAAAAACTGGATGTTGGTTTAATTGGTTCCTGCACCAATTCATCTTATGAAGATATTTCACGCTCAGCTTCGATTGCAAAGCAGGCATCAGAGAAAAAACTGAAAGTTAAATCAGAATTTACTATTACACCGGGTTCTGAACTCGTGAGATATACTATCGAAAGAGACGGTTTCATTGATATATTCAAGCAAATAGGTGGAGTTGTGCTTGCTAATGCTTGCGGTCCTTGCATCGGTCAGTGGGCAAGAGCAGGTGCAGACAAACAGGAGAAAAACTCAATCGTAACATCATTCAACAGAAACTTTGCAAAACGGGCTGACGGTAATCCCAACACACACAGCTTTGTTGCATCGCCTGAAATGGTAACAGCTTTGGCAATTGCCGGAAAAATGACATTCAATCCTATAACCGATAAACTAATCAACGAAGACGGACAGGAAGTTATGCTTGACCCGCCAAGCGGTTTTGAACTACCTCCAAAAGGTTTTGCTGTTGAAGATGCGGGCTATCAGGCACCTGCTGAGGATGGAAGCAATGTTCAGGTTGTAGTAAAACCTGATTCAGACAGACTGCAAATTCTGACTCCATTTGAAAAATGGAACGGTGATGATTATACCGGTTTACGGCTCTTAATTAAAGCAAAAGGTAAATGCACAACTGACCATATTTCAATGGCTGGTCCATGGCTCAAATACCGAGGGCATCTCGATAACATATCAAATAATATGCTGACGGGAGCTATCAACTTTTTCAATGATGAAGCAAATGATATTAAAAATCAATTGACAGGTGAATATGCAGGAGTTCCTGAAGTTCAAAGGCAATACAAAGCCCGAGGAGTAGGTACAATCGTTGTCGGTGATGAAAACTACGGAGAAGGTTCTTCGAGAGAACATGCCGCTATGGAACCGCGACATCTTGGTGTAAAAGCAGTCCTTGTTAAGTCATTCGCAAGAATACATGAAACGAATTTGAAGAAACAAGGAATGCTTGCTTTGACATTTGCAGACAAAGCAGATTATGAGAAAATACAGGAAGATGATATTATTGATATTCTCGGTTTGAAGGAATTTGCACCCGCGAAACCTTTGACATTATTCCTTCACCATACAGACGGTTCTTATGATGAGTTCCCTGTCAATCACAGTTACAACGAACAACAGATAGAATGGTTCAGGAATGGTTCAGCATTGAATATTATCAGAAGGCAGTTTGTGGGATAAATTTGTATATAATAGAAACAACATTTTTATTTACTTTATATACAACTATAATTTTGATGATATTTATAAATTTATTAATTTATGGATAGTTATAATAGATATAGAGAAAAAAGAAGAAAATTTTATTTACTCAAGAGAGGATTATTTAGTAGAAGTATAGATTTTTAAAATATTTGTAAGCGTGGTCTTACTGAGTTCATCTTAGAAAATCGTCAATTTTTAAAGCATGAGAACTGCAGCAAAGGCACGCTCCGAGGAATCGGGGCGTTTTCCTTTTTTGCTTCTCATGCGGGTGTTTGACGATACCTCTAAGATGGGCATTAAATGTGAAAATGCCCTTTTTTTATTTATAAATTTTATGGAGGAATTTTATGTTAAAACAAATTTTACAAATTTCAGTACTAATATGTTTTCTCACCTTGTTTGTTCATTGTACAAAGAATGAGAATGAGAAAGAATTATTAAAGTTCAAGGTTCTTAGTTGTAAAAAATCAGATGTTCCGGTTAATTTAAAATATAATGGTCAAATTGTACATTGTTTGAGATGGGAAGATTCAAACGGGGATAATTTTCTTTTACTAACCGAAGAAGATAGAAAAACTAAGGAGGTATCCGATGGTGGATATTTTGAAATTTTCAAATCACTCACTTGGCACGGTTATCATTATTGTAACAATGGAACAAATCAGTATGGAATTGTCAGGGAATTTGTTGATTTTATTAAAGATTGTGAATTTGATTTAGAATTAGAATTCATGCAAGATTATATTAAAATCACTGATTTGGATAATGATAACTTCGGAGAAATAACAGTAATTTATAAAATGACATGTACCAGCGATGTCTCACCATGGATTATTAAGCTTCTTATGTTTGAAAATGGCGAAAAATTTTCAATTAAAGGAAATACAAAAGTAGAATATGGACCAGGCGAGTACATGGGTGGGGAAAAGAAAATAGATGCTTCATTAAAGAATACTCCAAATGTATTTTTAGAACATGCTGAAGCTATGTTTGACAGGGCAGCAGATATAAAATGATTAGGATAAAAGGCATCAAATGGATAAGAATTAAAAAATAGTGTTTTCAAAATAATAATATTAGGAGCAATATCATGAAAAAATTAACCTTTCTATTGCTTACATTATTGTATGCAATTAGTCTTTATTCCGCTCCCGTGAGCGAGAACATGGCAAAGCAAATCGCTGAAAATTTCTTTACATCAAAAGAAAAATTTCAGTGCAATGAAGTTATCTCTTTAGCTTATAAAAGCATCTCCCAACAGACAAATACTGCTTATAAGATAATGAATAGCGATTTAACTTATTATTACGTTTTTAATAAGGGAACTACCGGTTTTATAATCATATCCGCCGATGATAATACTTATCCGGTATTAGCATACTCCAATGAAGGGACTTTTAAACCTGATAACATACCTCAAAACGTGGCTAAATGGCTGGAAGGTTACAAACAACAAATTAGGTATGTTATTGAAAACAATATTCAAGCAACTGCTGAAATCAAGAATGAATGGAGTGAATGGCTTTCCGGTAAGGATTTTTCAGATAAATTACTTGCGAGTGTATCTCCATTGATTCAAACCAAGTGGAACCAAAGTCCCTATGTAAATGCTTTATGTCCTTACGACTATGATTATGGCGAAAGAACTGTTACAGGTTGTGTAGCTACAGCGATGGCTCAAATAATGAACTATTGGGAATATCCTAAGAAAGGATTAGGATTTCATTCATATAATCATCAAAAATATGGAACTTTATCTGCTAACTTTGGAAATACTAATTATAATTGGGAAAACATGCCTGATGTTGTTTCAAGTACAAATAATTCTGTTGCAACCTTAATATATCATTGTGGTATTAGTGTAGATATGAATTATAATGTGGCTTCTGAAGGTGGGAGTGGAGCACAAACTCTTGATGTGGTTGATGCACTTAAGACATATTTTGACTATCCTTCCTCTGTAGAGGGGAAGTATCGAAATGATTATACTGATTTACAATGGATAAGTTTATTAAAAATGGAATTAGATGCTGGTCGCCCAATACAATATGCTGGGACAGGTCCTAATGGAGGTCACTCTTTTATATGTGATGGATATGATAATAATGACTTTTTCCATTTTAATTGGGGATGGGGTGGAGATGCAGATGCTTATTATAATTTAAATGCATTGAATCCAGGTAGTGGTGAATTCAATGATAACCAAAGAGCTTTAGTTGGTATTGCACCTCCTGCCAATGCAATAACTTATAAACTAACGTTAGAAGAAGATGTTGAGACAGATCCATCTACGATTTATTACGGACAACCTTTTACTATTACTGCATATATATTAAATGATGGAAACAATACTTTTGTTGGTGAATATTGTGCCGCTGTATTTGATAAAAACAACAACTTTTGTGATTATGTCCAGATAAAGCAAGAAACCGGATTAAAGCCTAACTATCATTATGAGAAAGGTTTAAAATTTACTTCTGAAGGAATTCTATCAATGCTCCCTGGAAATTATAAAATTTACATTTATTATAGACCAACTGATGGTAATTGGATAGTATTAAAAGCAGGAGACTGGGATATTTTCACAGATATTTATACAGAGATTAAAGTAATTAATCCAAATAACATTAAATTAAACTCAGCAATAACTGTTTTGTCGGGAACTACTCTAACTCAAGGAGAGTCTGCTTCCGTGAATATCAATATTTTAAATGATGGTGAGACAACATTTATAGGGGAGTATTATGTGGGATTATACAATTTAGATGGTACAGGTGCTCAAGTTATTAATACCTATTCTGAAGATGAATTACTCCCGAATTATCATTATCCAGATGGTTTAACATTTGAAACAGATTTAATAACCATTGATCCCGGAACTTATCTTTTAGCTGTTCAGCATAAATTCAACAGTAAGGGATACTGGGAATTGACCGGTTCTACTGATGAATTTATTAATCCAATAAAAGTAATTGTTCAGAAAGCTCCGTATAGTGCTGATATATATGAAAGCAACAATGATATTGCTTCTGCTTTTAATCTTATGATAAACTATTCAAATAATATTGCTAAAGTTAAATCAACCGGTTCAAATTTTCATCTCGGAAATGACTATGATTTTTATAAAATTAACTTAGAATCTGGTTATAGATATAGTATTGATGCAAGACTTCAAGATGCGTTTAGTAATAATGACGGTAATAGTTATACTGTGGATGCTTTATTTGCTTATTCTACCGATGGAATTAATTGGTCTGACACATACGATGATATTCTTTCAAATAACATTGATTTAAATGGACAGCAAACAGTTTATTTTGCAGCTTTACCATACTTCTTGGGTCAAACAGGAACATATTTACTCGATTTGAATATCTCTCGTAGCCCTATTGGTAGTGTTGATGAAAATCCAATTTCCGATTTAATTTATGTGTTTCCAAATCCGGCAACTGATTATCTCATTGTAGATTTTTCAAAATATCAAAATTTAATAATTGAAGCGAAAATACAAAATATTCTTGGAGAAATTATTTATATTGACAAACATCCTTCATATCTTTCATTTAAAATTCCTACAAGAAATTTTATCAATGGAACATATTTTCTTGTTTTGACTGATAATTTTGGTAATTTATTAACAAACAAAGTTACGATAATAAAATGAAAATAACAATATTAATAATAGCAATCATTGTTACATCATGTTGTTGTAATAATGCTAAGAAAGCAACAAATAAAGATTTGAATTTAATTCCAAGTCCAAAGGTGTTGATATACAAAACAAAATCCGATTATTCTCAAAATGTACCGATAATAATGTCAGAGGATAAAAAGGAAATTATATCTTATCCCCATCCATCTGATTTGAAAGTAGGTAATAATTATTCAACACCAAGCAAGTTAACAAATGAGTATTTACTTGACAATCGAGGAATCTCAGAAAACGTTGTTTTCATTCGCTTAACTTATGAGGAATACTCTAAATTGAACGAGCCACCAACTTTAAAAGAATTCATGGATATGATAATTGATTTTGACCCTTTGACTGAACTTTACGAATGTGGCTTCCGAAGTAATTATAAGGATATTATTAGTGAGTTTAACACAATAATTGGAAAAAACAAAATTTCTGAATTTAAAAAGTTGAAGTAAAGAAATTATTAACGGCAAAAAAGCAGGTTCCCCACAGAATCTGCTTTTTATTTTCAGTCTTTCAGTCCTCCCTTATCCTTCCCCTCTAATAGTCTAACAGCCTACAGTCTAATGGACTAAAAACCATTTCAAAATAAAATAAATTACATTTCACATCAACAGTGTATTTTCGTTGCGTCTCGTGC
>CAZEHW010000074.1:0-14228 GCA_964511865.1 uncultured Hyphomicrobiales bacterium
TTCTTGTAATTACAGAATCATAAACATGACTTAGACATCCAAATTCTTGACATATTGAGCATTGGCTTCAATAAATTCGCGCCTTGTCTCTACCTTATCACCCATGAGCATTTCAAATGTATTAGCGGCTTCAGCTGCGTTGTCAATGGTTACTTTCAACAAAGTTCTCGATTCTGGATTCATTGTTGTTTGCCAAAGTTGTTCGGGATTCATTTCACCAAGACCCTTGAATCTCGAAATACCAATTCCGTCATTTGTAATTGTTTCCCCGGTATCTTCGATAGGAATTTCAATACCTTTTTTGACAATCATCTCCTTACGGATTCTTTGGATTATTTCATCACGTTCTCTATCATTATAAGCATAGTATTCGGATTTACCTTTTTTCAATTTATATAATGGCGGTTGTGCAATATATAGTTTACCTTGATGAATCAGGTCTTTCATATAAATAAAAAACAGAGTGAGTAAAAGAGTTCTGATATGCGAACCGTCAACATCTGCATCAGCCATTAATATAATTTTGCCATATCGTGTTTTATCTGAATCGAAATCTACTCCAAATCCGGCACCAAGAGCAGTAATAATGGCTTTAATCTCATCATTTTCTAAAATTCTTGCTTCACGAGCTTTTTGTACATTCAGGATTTTACCTTTAAGTGGCAAAATTGCCTGAAATCTTCTGTCTCTGCCTTGTTTTGCAGAACCACCTGCCGAGTCACCCTCAACGATATATATTTCTGTATCTTCGGGAGTTTGCAGAGAGCAGTCAGCCAATTTACCAGGAAGAGTAGAACCTTCCAAAACATTTTTTCTTCTGACTAGTTCCCTCGATTTCCTTGCGGCATTTCTTGCTTCTGCGGCGAGAGCGGCTTTCTCAATAATCTTTTTTGCTTCTTTCGGTTCTTCATCAAGATAAATAGCCAATTTTTCATTAACAACAGTTCTGACAATACCTTCAACTTCACCGTTGCCAAGTTTGGTTTTTGTCTGACCTTCAAATTGCGGTTCGGGTACTTTTATTGATAAGATTGCTGTTAATCCCTCTCTAAAGTCATCCCCGGTGAGCTTGATTTTGTTGTTTTTAGTATATTTCTCTGCATAGACGTTCATTGTACGTGTCAATGCAGAACGAAATCCTGTAACATGAGTACCACCTTCGAGTGTGTTTATATTATTCACATATGATAAAACATTTTCATTGTAACCTGTGTTGTACTGCAAACAAATTTCAACCTGAACATCTACGTCATGACCGTTTGTTCCGGAACCTGTAATTAAAATCGGTTTTGATAAATGATTGACATTCTGGTCAATATATTTGATAAAATCAAGCAATCCGTTTGTGAAGTGAAATGTTTCGTGTCTTCCATCTCTTTCATCAAATAATTCTATAGTAACCTGAGGATTTAAAAAAGCTAATTGTCTGAGACGGTCTGCAACTTTTGAGAAGCGGAATTCAACAGTTTTGAAAATCGTAGAATCGGGGATAAATCTTATCAAAGTACCTGTTTTTTTTGTATTACCTTTTTCAGATACACCTGTTGTAGGTATTCCCTTTTCATAATCCTGTTCATACATTTTGCCTTCTCTGAAAATGGTTGCTTTAGCATTCATTGACAAGGCATTAACACAAGATACACCAACACCATGCAAACCTCCCGAAACTTTATAGGAGCCCTTGTCAAACTTTCCACCGGCATGCAAAGTACACATAACGACTTCGAGAGTGGAAATCTTCTTAATAGGATGTGGTCCGACAGGAATTCCTCTTCCGTTGTCTTCAACCGAACAAGATCCGTCAGCATGTATTATCACTTTTATACTGGTGCAATAACCGGCAAGCACTTCATCAATTGAGTTATCTACAACTTCGTGAATGAGATGGTGGAGTCCCCTCTCTCCTACATCTCCAATGTACATTGCAGGACGTAAACGGACAGCTTCCAATCCCTCAAGAACCTTGATACTGTCCTCAGAATAATTGTCAACCTGCAATTCAATTTCTTCTTTAATTTCCTCTTTCATAACCTACCATTATTTTAATTAATAATTTTCATTTAACTTTTAAAGATTGTATAATTTCTTTTCCTAACTTATCATTCAATTTTTTAATAATATCTTCATTCCTCAGTTTAATTTCGCTTCTCCATGTTGAAGATTCAGTTAAAACCGTTAAAACTCCATTTTCAAATTTTCCTATTTTTGCATATTTAGCAATTTTATCTCCAACTACTTCAAGCCAAATATCGGGGAGCTTTGCTTCATCAAGTTTATCTTCCCAGCCCTGACTTTCTACTAATTTGTTCAGCAAACTATTTAATGTTTGCGGTTGATTGTTGAATATAGACATAAAATTCCTGATATTTTATTTTTTAAAAACTTTTCCGTCAACAACTTCAAAAAAGCTACTTTTACTATCTTCATTTAATATTTTTTTCATCGAATCAGGATTAGTTATTGTTATCAAAGTTTGAGCTGAATTTCGGTTTATAAGCTCAAAAACCATTTTAATCCTTTCCTCATCAAGCTCAGAAAATATATCATCAAGCAACACTATCGGAGTTTCATGTCTCTTGCTAAGCAAGAATTCAAATTCAGCGAGCTTCAATGCTACCAGCAATGATTTGTGCTGTCCCTGCGAAGCAAACTCTTTTGCAATACCACCATTGATTGAAATACGAATATCATCTTTTTGAGGACCAAATAAAGTTACTCCTCTTCGTTTTTCATTTTCCAGATGATTTTGATACAATATCGAAAGTTTATTTTCAATCAATATTTTTTCATTTTCTGTTGCAACAGTTTGAAATTCGTGTCCTTCAAAACCGTTGGAAAAATATTCTAAATTAACCTCTTCTTTCCCTGATGAAACTTTTTTGTAATATTCTTCAAATAATAATTTAAACTCACCTAAAAAGGACAATCTCCTATGCATAATATCTGTTCCGGTTTTAACTAACTGTTCAGTCCATGGTTTTAACTGCAAGGGGTCAAACCTTTTTCCGGATGCAAAATCATTCAGCAAGCTGTTTCGTTGCTTTAAAACCTTTCTAAAGTTCATCAGGTCATTAAAATAAACCTTACTTGACTGTGACAAAAGTCTGTCAATAAAATTTCTTCTATGCTCAGGTGAACCAAATGTGATGGACTTATAATCAGGAGATAATATTACCATTGGTATTTCCCCGATTACATCCTTTGCCAATAGATTATCACCAATGGAAGAAGATATTTTTTTTCGCTTTCTGTTGCAACTGTTTGCTTTTTCATAAGCTACACTGATGCTATAAGGAATATCATTATCGCTCACAGCTTTTGCTATGACAGAGTAATCATTATTACCCGAATTAATCAAAGAACTATCGAGAACCGGTAAAAAGCTTTTCGAAAATCCACAAATTGAAACTGCTTCAAGTATGCTTGTTTTTCCGGAACCATTTAAACCATAAAAAATATTTAAACCGAAGTTTAAATCAATATTCGTCAACAAATGATTACGAATATTTTCAATTCTGATACCGGAAATTTTCATTTTACTTTATGCTGCAAAAACAACAAGTAATTTCTAAATATTATAGACGTTTAGGTTCCTTGTTAATTTTATTTTTATATATCAAAACTTTCCAAAAGTTCCGAACTTTCGGAAAGCTAATTTTAAACTTTCAAACTTTCTACTTAACAAACTTTATCAACTTTCTACTTAACCCTTACCGGCATTATTAATGCAATTAAATCATCTGATTCAACGGTAGGTTTGATTATTACAGGTCTACCGACATCATAGAATCTGATTTCCAGATTATTTTCTTCCGTTTCTCCTGCAAGATGTTCGACTGCATCTTTAAGGTATCTGGAATTAAATGCCGTTTCATAATGTTCTCCAACATAATCGCAATTCAATGTTTCAATACCGTGAGCACCGGTTTCTTCATCAGCACCATAAATAGTTAATGTGTTATTTTCTAAATGCAACTTAACCTGAGATACTATTTCACTCGTCAGGATTGACACCCTGTTTACAGCCGATAAAATATCATTTTGGTTTAATGTAATTTTAAAATTAAATGTATCAGGAATAACAGATTCATAAGGAGGAAAATTCTCATTAATTAATCTTGTAACGAATACAGAATCATTAAAATCAAATCTTGCATGAGTCTTTTTGCCCCTGGTTTCAATAAATGACATAGAAATATCCCCATCAACCTTTTTCAGCACATCAACAGCTCTGGCAGGGATAATAACATCCAACTCATTTGGATAAACTGCATTTTCCTGCTTCAAACAAACTTTTGCCAGTCTGAAACTATCAGTAGCAACTGCATTTAAGAATTTTTCTCTGAATTGGAATAGAACTCCATTCATTGCAGGGCGAAATTCATCAGTTGAAACTGCATATGCAGTCTTATTAGCTAAGCGAACAATTTCTTCTTTTTTGAAAGCAATGCCCGATTTGTCTTCGGATTTCGACTTACCGGAGTCAATAAGCTCAGGAATCCTCAAATATTCTATATGACTTAATCCCATCATCGTATAACTTCCAACAGGATTTTGAGTTTTAATAGTAATTTCGAAATTGTCTTCATCGGTATTAAAATCAAGCATCCCCTGACTGCCTAATGCTTTAACTATCTCAATAAGTCTTCTACCGGGAACAAGAATTTCACCATCGAGTTCTCCCTCAACAGTTACTTTAGTCTGAATAGTAATTTCCTGATCGGTTGCAATTATTTTTAAATCATTACCCTTAAGTTCAAAGTGTAAATGCTCAAGAACTGGAAGTGTAGACTTTCTTGGTAATGCCGGTAATACTTTTTGTAATCCGGTTTGTATCGCCTGTAAGCTTGCTCTGAATTTCATTTATACTGCCTGTTTTCTAAAATTAATAATTTCGTTATTTTCTTTGATTATCATATATTTAATTATATAAATTCAAGCTACAAATTTAATAAAAAATATTATAATAATATAATATTAATTTCCACATTTAATCCTCATAATTTTCAAATTTCTATTATTTTTCTTAAATATTTAAAAAGCTAACAAGGAAATCTTATAACTATATAATTATCAATATCTTATTCGAAACGTAAGTAAATTTATTCAAAATTTCTTTTATCTTGAAATATGATTGATTAAATTGCACATGAAAAAAAGTGATTTTTATAAATTTATTGATATTATGCTGACAAAATACGGAACAAGTAATATAATTATCATGCTCGGTTTGGGAATTATTCTGATTTTAGCCGGAGTATATTTTAACCGTTTCTGGTTAACTTTGATTTTGGAGATTCTTGGAGTATTGTTAATTCTCTTTACTTTATGGTTCTTTCGTGACCCTGAAAGAAATATTCCCGATTCTGCCCTTAATAATAATTCAATAGTATTATCCCCGGCTGATGGCAAAGTCGTTGAGATTGCTGAAGAGACGGAAAATGTTTACTTGAAAGACAAATGTATCCGGATTAGCATTTTTCTCTCTCCTTTGGATGTTCATGTGAACCGTTCACCTGTTACAGGTCTGATTGAATATTTCAAATACCATCCCGGCAAATATCTTGTAGCTTGGCATCCTAAGTCTTCCTCGAAAAACGAGCAGACTAATATTGGTGTAGTAAATGAGCATGGCAAGATATTTTTCAAACAGATTGTCGGAGTGCTTGCCCGCCGGCTTGTTTGGGATATTGAGGAAGGGGATTCATTAAAAGTTGGACAAAGATTCGGCATGATGAAATTCGGTTCGAGGATGGATATATCTGTTCACCCAAATTCAGAGATTAAAGTTAAAGTTGGCGATAAGGTAAAAGCAGGGATAACGGAAATTGCGAAATTGAAAGAATAATTGAGTTTTCAATATTACCCAGTTGATATCTTGAAATCGTTAATTATACTGAATAGCAATATTATTTATGATAAAAATGTTCTTCGAGTATATCCTGAGAAATATATTTGCATGCTTGCCTTATAATGGCTTTGAGGGTCCCTTTATCTAATTCCTGATGGTTTGGAATTGTCAGGATTTCTTTTCCAAGCTCTTCGATTTCTCTCTTCATCTTAATATGACTACCCTTTTGGGAAACTACCTCAAACCCAAACAAAATAAATATTTTGACTATATCTTTTCCGGATAGTTGTTTTAATTTAGGCATATTCAGGTTGCGGTAACTCAAGATTGACTAATATTTGTGGATTGGGAGATAAATCGAAATCATTATTATTTTCACCTTCCAGTGTTAATTCCACAGCTTCCTTTATATTAGACATAAGTTCATCCAAAGTAATTGCCTGGGTAACAAAAGGCAGGTCGCCACTTTCGGCAATATAATATTTATCACCTCTGTAAACATGAACATTAATAATATTTTTCATCATTTTCCCTCATTAAATTATATTTTATTATTAACGATTTTATTAAAATCCTATTTCAATACACTAAAAACTTATCGAACAATAACTTTGTACCGGCACTTACCCTGACAAAATACAATCCGACAGGGAAATTGTCAACAGGAATTAGCTCCCGTGTCCACCCGTTTTGTGTCGGCTGTTTAACTGATTTGAAAAGAAGGATACCACTAATATTATAAATATCAATTTCTGTTGTTCTGCTTTCTGTTAAATAGTAATCGAGAATAAGTTCTTTGTTTGAATTGACAAATGTTTTTATTTGGGATTGTTCATTTGTGTTTTCGCTAACATCAATAAAACTTGAATCCAATTCGAACAACCAAGTATCATTATACCATCCAAAAAGAAGTACTGTATTTTCCTTAATATATGCTAATTCATGTAGCCATCTACCAGGTGGTTTCAAATTTAATTCAAGAATTGACCAAGAATTCGTTTCTAAATTAAAAATATAAGTACCATTATAAAGTTCAGCACTTCCGTTGGGATCACTGCCACCAAATAACATAACAATGTTATCATTTAATTTAGCAATTGCACTGTTATTTGTTATTGGTATGTCATTTGGAAAAATTTGATTGAAATTCTCATATTTTTCTCCATTATAATCAAAAATCCAAATGTCATCAAGAATTTTACAAGCCCAACCTCCAAATAATAATACCTTGTTATCAGAAATTTGAGTCATCAATCCACTTTCTCTGGCTCCAGGAAGATGTCCAATTCTTTGTCCAGCAATTGTCCATGTGTTATCAACAAAATTATATATCCAAGGTTCTTGTATATGAATGTCATCCATTTTGTTTCCACCAAACATTAAAACAATGTTTTCTGTAACTTGAGACAGCGAATAACCATCTCTTGGTTCAGGAATATTATCTGGAAATACCTCAATCCATTTTAAAGAGTCAAGATCAAAAATCCAAGTGTCATTTAAATCACCTAAATCTCCCCAACCTCCAAAAAGTATTACTTTATTAATATTTAGCCTTGCTAGTTTATGCCCTCGACGTTGTTGAGGCAATGAATCTAAAATTATTTCAGTCCACCTTTTTTCATTCAAATCAAATATCCATGTATCGTTTAGAAGATGTCCCCCCGACCCTCCAAATATTATCACTTTATTTTCTCCAATCCCACTCATTCCGAAATCACATCTTGCAGGAGGATACTTCTCAAGTATTAATTCTTCCCAATGTCCATATTGCGAAAAGGAAACATCAAATGCCGTTCCTATGAGAATTAATATTGTTAGCAGAAATTTAGTCATAAATCAATTTGTCATTTTATTAAACACAAATCTCAAATAATCAGACACCCGTGCTTCCGAATCCTCCACTGCCTCTTTCGGTACCGGGGAGGGTATCAACGAGCATCCAACTCACTTTTTCATATTGGGCAACGACAAGCTGGGCAATGCGGTCTCCCCTGTTAATTACGAAATCCTCTTTGCCGAAATTAGCAAGAATTATTTTTATTTCCCCCCTGTAATCACTGTCAATAGTTCCGGGAGCATTTAAAGCAAATATACCATTTTTTATAGCCAGACCGCTTCGGGAACGCACCTGGCATTCATAACCGGGTTCGAGTGCTATAGCAAGGGAAGTTGGAATAAGGGCAACTGCACCGCTTTTTATTAGTACCGATTCATTTATTGCGGCAACAATATCCATTCCTGCAGAACCTGATGTAGCATAATCCGGAAGGGACAAATCATTAAAATCTTCTGAAAGTCTTGTTATTTTTACTTGAATCATTATTTTCCTGAATCTGTTTTAAATATAAAAATCATTTGAAAAATCAAAAATAATGAAAAAATTTATCCGGTTATAATTTTTTTATTAAAAATATTTGTAGTATGTTTACTTTGTAATGATGATAATATGCGACAATATTGATTTTGCTGTAAAGTATGGATTTGGGAATTATATTGATTATTCAGTTCTCAAGGATAAGTCTTTAAACAGTGTTACAGAGGTTTTGCTTGGTAAAGACAAAAAAGTTTGTTTTTCAATGGATAAAAGAACTGATTTCTGGAATTATTTATTTATTACTGAATTTGCTGAAGAATCTCAATATGACGCAATAATTTCTTTAGCTCAAAGTAAAAATATTCCTGATAAAATATTATGTCTTGCAGGGAGCGGAAAAAATTTCCATGGATTTCATCAAAGAAAATGGGAGGCATTGCAAGGAAATATTCATCTTACAGCATATATTAAGCCAAACCAAAAAATTGAAAATTTTAGTGCAGGATTTCTAATTCTTTCGGCTATATCTGTTGTTCAGGCTATTGATGATATATTACCATTAATAAACCAAGCAACTATTAAATGGGTAAACGATATTTTAATTGAAAATTCAAAGATAAGCGGAGTATTAGCTCATGCTATGTCGAAAGGAGAAGTCGTTACAGATGCAATATTGGGCATTGGTTTAAATGTTGAATCAAAGCCAAAAATTGAAGTAACTCCTTTTGTACCAAATTCCGCTTGTATAAATGATTTTTTGAATGATGACAAAAAAGTTGAGATCAAAGATGTTATAATTAATTTAATTAACCATCTGGTATCTAATTATAATTTACTTAATGAAAATAATTATCAAATATTACATAATATTTACAAAAACCGATTGAATATTATTGATAAAAATATTATCGTTATGACAGATGAAAGAGATGGTACAAGTAAATTTATTTGTGAAGGAATAGTTTGGGACTTAGGCAATAACCTCGAAATTTTTCTGGAAGGAAGAAAAGAAGCCATTACAAGTGGAAGAATAATATTAAAGGAATAAAGCGATGTATAAGTCAATTTTAGTCATAATAATATTTTTAATTCTTTGTTCTTGTGCAAGCACACCGCATATACTTGAAACAAATAAAATATATAAATTTTATACAACATCGTCACCGATAACAAATACAAGTGACCTTGGTGCTAAAGAATACAAGTTTCTTGAGTCGGCAATTGACACAATGAAAAAAGACATTCAACTGAAAATCAATATTGTGAGCTATAGAGAAGAAGGTTATTACGATATGATTGATAATGAAAATTGCACTATAACAAAAATTGCACGAGATTATCTGTTGCAAAAAGGTATAGAATTAATCAGAATAACACATGTTTTTGGGAGGGCAGACTTTGATAAAAACATTTCACACCAACAACTTATGACAGGCAAATCATCATCGAATTGTTGGCTTGAAATACAATTATATTATTCGAAGTGATTAATCATCATAATCAACGATACAATCATCAGTTTGTGGATGAGACTGGCATGTCAGAATATAACCCTCTTCGATTTCTTCATCAGTCAAGGCACTGTCTTCGTCCATGGTAACTTTACCATTCAACAGCTTTGCTTTGCATGTAGCACAGGCACCAACCTGACAACTGAAAGGAGGGTCATTTCCTTGTCTTAATGCCGCCTGAAGAATTGTTTCATCATCTTCGACTTCAATTTCAAAGTCTTCATAATATAATTTTACTTTAACCTTTTTACTCATCATTTTTTGCAGAACTAAAAAAGTCCAAGTTCAATTTTTGCAACATCACTTAATCTGTCTCTATCCCATGGAGGGTCAAAAGTTAACAAAACCTTAGCATCATTAACTTCCGGTATTTCTCTGATATCAAATTGAACCTGAGCAGGTATTGATTCTGCCTCGGGACAGTTAGGAGCAGTTAAGGTCATAAGTACTACCACTTCATTTTGTTCTGTGATTTTAATATCATATATCAATCCCAAATCATAGATGTTAACAGGGATTTCGGGATCATAAACTTGTTTAATTACATTAATAACTTTTTCTTTTAATTCTTCTTGTTTCTCATTCATATTTTAACTCAACATAGTTACAACTTTTTTTAAACTCTCAATAAAATAATCAATTTCTTCAATTGTATTGTAAAAAGAAAATGATGCCCTTGATGTTCCCGGGATTTTAAATCTCCTCATAATTGGCTCAGTACAATGATGCCCTGTTCGAATTGCTACACCATGCAGGTCAAGCATAGTACCTAAATCATTTGGGTGGATATTGTCAAAAATGAATGAAATAACCGATGCTTTTTCCTTTGCATTGCCCAATATTTTTAAACCGTCAATTTCTTTTAATCTTTCAGTTGCATGCTTAAGAAGAGTTGTTTCGTATTCATCAATGTTCTCCAAGCCAATGTTCTGAACATATATCAATGCTTCTCCCAAACCAATTGTGCCTGCAATGTTGGGAGTACCGGCTTCATATTTAAAAGGCAGGTAATTGAATTCCGTCTTGTCAAAAGAGACAGACAAAATCATGTCGCCACCACCTTGATAAGGAGGCATGGATTCAAGAATTTCTTTTTTACCATAAAGAACACCTATACCTGTCGGACCATAAATCTTATGCCCTGAAAATGCAAGAAAATCAACATCGAGAGCCCGAACATCAATTTTTTTATGCTGAATGGATTGTGCCGCATCCAGCAAAACAAGAGCACCTACGGCATGAGCTTTGTCAATCATATATTTTATCGGATTAACTGTTCCGAGTGTATTCGACAGATGTGTGAATGAGACTATCTTAGTCTTTTCATTCAATAGTTTTTCATACTCTTCCATTATTAATTCGCATTCATCTGTCATGGGAGCAACCCTGAGTTTAGCTCCTTTTTCTTCGCATATCATCTGCCATGGTACTATGTTTGAATGATGCTCCATCTCAGTAATAATAACTTCATCTCCGGACTTTAAATTTGCTCTGCCCCATGTTTGAGCTACCATGTTGATTGACTCGGTAGTTCCTCTTGTAAAAATAATTTCTTCAAAATGTTCTGCATTAATAAACTCTTGGACAATTGACCTTACTTTATAATACTCCTGGGTTGATATCTTGCTTAAAGTGTGAACGGCTCTATGAATATTACTATTCATTTGTGTATAATAATCAGATAATCTGTTAATTACCTGAATCGGTTTTTGCGTAGTAGCGGCATTGTCAAAATAAACCAGCGGCTTACCATTGATTAATCTATTTAAAATCGGAAAATCTTTTCTAATTTTTTCTACATCAAAAACAAAACTCATAAATCTCCTATATACATAAAATATATTTTTTTAATTTTTCTCGGTTGCAAGAACCAAGATTGTAATTATCCTATTTACTTTTCACAACCTTAAATACATCATCAAGAACATCACAGAAATATATATCATCGACTGTCAATCTTTCGGCAACTTGTCTTTTGATATCATCCCTTAGACCTGCAATTTTAATTCTTTCAATCACATCAGATGCAAAAGAATTCAAAAGCAATGATTTTGCCATTTCCTCGCTGATACCACGTGAACGTAAATAGAACATCGTTTCTTTATCAAGATAACCGGTTGTTGCTCCATGACTGCACTTGACATCATCTGCATAAATTTCCAACTCGGGTTTTGTGTGAATTTTAGCTTCGTCAGTAAGCAATATATTTTTATTTGTCTGAAATGCATTTGTCTTTTGTGCATCCGGTCTTACGATAACCTTTCCATTAAATACTGCTTTTGCAGATTCATCCAAAATACCTTTGTAAAATTCATTGCTTGTACAATTTGGAACTGCATGGTCAATAATTGTATGATTATCAACAAAATCACCATTTTTCATATAGTAAAAACCATTCAGATTTGCTTCGGCATTTTCATCTTTGAAAACTGTGTACATATTATTTCGGATGAACCTTCCGCTCATTGAAATTGTTGACGCATTGAAAGAAGAATTTTTTTCCTGCTCAACCTGAGTTGTTCCAATGTAATATGAATTTCCTTTATCATTTTGAATTTTATTATACTCAAAATGAGTAGCAAAATTCATGAAAATTTCGGTAACCATATTAGTAAAAGCGGGATTCTCTCCAATAGTATGATATGTTTCAACCACATTTATCTGGCTACACTTACCAATCAGAAACAAATTTCTTGGATTTGACAAAACCGGCCCCTGTCTTGTGTCGCTGATGAACATAACATGAATTGGTTCATCAATAAAGACACCGGCTGGTACATTGACGTAAACACCATCTTTTGAAAAAGCAGTGTTCATAGCAGTGAAAAAATTGCTTTTATAGTCCGCTAAAGTAGAAAAGTTTTTTACTAAATTTGGAGCATTGCGGCTTTCTGAATCTTTAAAACTTTCAATTATTATTTCATCACGGGGATATTTGATTCTGGATAATTTTTCTGAGAAGATACCATTGATAAAAACCAATAAATTTTCATTCAAATCCTTAATAGTGAATGGTTCGATATCACTTTCCGATAAATGTTCATCGGGATTTTCTTTGGAAACAAAAAAATCAAGTTCATTTAGCCAATTAACATTTGTAAATCTCCAATCCTCATTTTTTCTTGTGGGAAGTTCTAAATGCTTTAAGTATTCAAAAGCATCGAGTCGGAATTGATTAATCTTTGAACCCTTTTGCCCATTAAGTTTGCTTTGGAATCTTAAAAACTCTTCAACCAGCATATTTTTATTTTCATTAATCATCTTATATATTACCTTAACCTACTAATCAAACTAATTTTTTAATTATTATTTAGAAACTGAATTTTGTTTTATCTCATCGTATCCCTTTTCTTCCAATTCAAGAGCTAAATTTTTATTACCTGTTTTTACAATTCTACCATTATACAGAACATGAACAAAATCCGGGATTATGTAGTCCAGTAAACGCTGATAATGGGTTATTATAATAAAAGCATTTGATGATTTACTTAATTTGTTAACTCCATTGGCAACAATTTTTAAAGCATCAATATCCAAGCCGGAATCGGTTTCGTCAAGAACAGCTAAAGTCGGTTCCAGCATAGCCATTTGAAAAACTTCATTCCTTTTCTTTTCTCCACCGGAAAATCCTTCGTTGACAGAACGGTTTAGAAATTTTCTTTCAATCTCAACCAACTTTGCTTTTTCGGTCATCAATTGAAGAAATTCCATTGCATCAATTGGAGGAAGTCCCTGATGCTTTCTCTTTTCATTGATGGCAGTCTTCATGAAGTTTGCATTAGAAACACCGGGAATTTCAACAGGATATTGAAAGGCAAGAAATATACCTTCTCTTGCCCGTTCTTCTGCAGGCATATCGAATAAATTTTTGCCTTTGAACTCAATAGAACCACCGGTTACCGTATAACCGTCCTTTCCTGTAAGAACATTCGCCAATGTACTTTTTCCGGAACCGTTAGGACCCATTATAGCATGAATCTCACCTGCATTTACTTCAAGGTTTATTCCTCTTAAAATTTTATTTCCATTAACATTTGCTGCTAAATTTTCAATTTTCAATAAAGCCATTTTATTTTTCCAATTATAATAGTTTTTCAATTTTTCTTAATTAATATATAAATTACCCTACGCTGCCTTCCAAGCTTACTGCGAGCAGTTTCTGTGCCTCCACTGCAAATTCCATCGGAAGCTGGTTTAAAACTTCTTTTGCATAGCCATTAACAATCAAACCAATAGCTTCTTCGGTTGCAATGCCTCTTTGATTGCAGTAGAAAATAATCTCATCAGATATTTTCGATGTTGTAGCTTCATGCTCAACAACTGCTGATTTGTTGTTTGTATCAATATATGGGAAAGTATGTGCTCCACATTTATCTCCCAATAGCAAGGAATCGCATTGTGAAAAATTACGTGCATTTTCTGCTTTTCTTCCGACACTAACTAAACCACGGTAACTGTTTTGACTTTTGCCTGCAGATATTCCTTTTGAAACTATCCTGCTTTTTGTGTTCCTGCCTAAATGTATCATCTTTGTGCCGGTATCTGCTTGCTG
>CAZEHW010000075.1:0-14064 GCA_964511865.1 uncultured Hyphomicrobiales bacterium
AAAGGAATTAATAATACGGCAAACTTTTATAATATCAAAGCTGATTATATTCATGCCGAACTATTATACATTGAATCACTTGAAGTTTATAAAAACATGCTGAATAATTACTTTCCTTCGCTATCAGAACATGAAAAGAAAATGTTTTGGAACACTGTCATTGAAAAGTTCGAAGGTTTTAATTCTTTTGCTGTCAAAAGAGCCGGAGGTAATCCTTCGATAATTTCAAATATGTATGACATACAACTATTTTCCAAAGGACTTCTATTCAATGCAACAAGCAAGATAAAGAAAAGAATTTTAAATTCAAATGACAGTGTTTTGATTGATAGGTACAAAAAATGGTCTGATAAAAAGGAGTTTCTTGTTAAGCTATATTCTATGACAGAAGCTGAAAGAAAGAAAAATAATTTTAATATTGATTCGATAGAGAATATAGCGAATGATTTGGAAAAGGAATTAAGCTTGAAATCCGAAGATTTTGTAAAAGCAACAGGAAAAAAAGGCTACAAATGGCAGGAAGTACAATCAGATTTGAAGAAAAGCGAAGCGGCAATTGAAATTTTACGCTTCAGAAAATATGGGAAAGTACCTATTCAATATAATCCGGAGGTTATGATTGATGGTTTTACCGATACTGTGTATTATGCTGCTCTTATTCTAACATCAAATTCAAAGTTTCCCGATTTGGTAATACTTGAAAATGGGAATGAGCTTGAAAACATCGATATTAATGAATATAAGTATCAGGTTCAGCAGCAAAAGAAAAGAGTATATGACAAAGATAAATCGCTGAATACAATGTGTTCATTATATAATCAATTCTGGGCAAATATTCAGAATAAATTAAAAAGAATTAAAACAGTTTATCTCGCACCTGACGGGATTTATAATGTTATTAATTTGAATACACTGATTAATCCTAAAACAAAGAAAAGCTTAGTTGAAGAACTTGATTTGAGGATAATAACGAGCACAAGAGATTTGATTTCAAAGAATGAAAAGGCAATAAAATATGCCAATTCAGCTGAACTTTTCGGTGATCCCCAGTATAACCTTGATATAGCAAAATATGAAGAGATAGCTTCTGCTTATTCAGGCAACAGAAACAGAGAATATTATTATTTGGGCAATACTATTGACAGTACAACACGACAAGGAGTTATCCAGCTACCGGGTACAAGAACTGAGGTAGAACAGATATCAGAAGATATGCAAGAGAACCAATGGACAGTTAAAGAACATCTGGGAGCAGAAGCAGTAGAAGAAGCAATTAAGTCGGTCAACAGTCCAAGAGTATTGCATATAGCCACACACGGAAAATTTCTGCATGATGTAGAAATTAAAGAAGATCGTTCATTTGGAATGGAGACAGAAAGATTCATTGAAAATCCATTATTACGTTCATTTCTCCTTTTTGCAGGAGCAGATAACACACTGAGTAACCCTGATCACAGCATGTCAGATAGGGATGACGGCTTGCTGACTGCATACGAGGCAATGAACTTGTACCTCGACAATACTGAACTTGTCGTATTGAGTGCATGTGAAACTGGGCTTGGTGAAATCAAAAATGGTGAAGGAGTATACGGGCTTCAAAGGGCATTTCAGGTAGCAGGAGCTAAATCAATTATAATGAGCTTATGGACAGTCAATGATGAAACCACTCAGGAATTAATGGGTACTTTTTACAATAAGTGGTTATCAGGAAAAACAAAACGAAAAGCTTTCAAGGAAGCTCAATTAGAACTCAAGAAGAAATATCCTGAATTTTGTTACTGGGGAGCATTTGTCATGGTGGGAGAGTAAATTATGGACACAGAATCAGCAAAAACAGCAAGGGCGCTTTTTCTTTACAAGAAATTGTTGAATGGTAAGAAATTCACAACTGATGAAGCTCATGAGATGATAGAAGATGAATTCGGTACTACGAGTTTACGGAGTATTCAAAGGGATTTGAATTTGTTGCAGGAGTGCGAGCCGATGCTTATTTCACAGAAAGATGGCAAGAAAAACATCTGGAAGCTCGACAAATCTGCCATTAAAGCAAGAGGGCATGTTCACTTTGAGAAAAATCAGATTCTATCTTTTCATATCCTTAAAGCACATCTGAAGGCATTCAGGAAGACGGTAATTGAAGAAGAAATGAAAGCATTGACAGACAAGCTGGAAGAAATTGCACCACAAGAAGTCTTTTCTTATGAAAGTTTGTATTGGGACCAAAACATAGGGCAATATGATTACACTCAAAAAGACTCGATGATTCGCAGAATTATAAAATATATTTCCGAAGATCAATGGGTAAAAGTGGAATATCGCACCGGAGGCAGGGATAAAACGAAAAAGTTCGATATTTTATTGCGATGCTTTTTTTACTATTCCGGTTCCTTGTATTGTGTGGCTTATGTACCATATCATAATCATGATATAGCTTTGGCAGTCCAGCATATTGACCGTCTCGAACCGCTGGAACAGCACCGATACAAAGCACCAAAGTTCGATTTCAAGAAATGGTCAAAATACCGCTTCGGTGTTTATTTTGGCGATTTGAAAAAAGTAGTTTTGCGAATCAATAAGATTTACAATGTCTATTTCGAAAACAGGTCATTCCATCAATCACAAAAGCTATCGAAGGACTCAAATGGAAACTTACTCATTGAATTGCGTGTCCCTCTTGTTGATGATTTCGTTTCATGGCTCATGAGCTGGGGTGAAGTAATCACAGTTGTTAAGCCCAAAGAACTTATAAAGATTCTCAATTTGAATCTGCATAATACCTTGAAGAATTATGAGTGAGAAGTTAAAAAAATAATAATATCCCATATTTAATGTCCATTTAAAAAATTATTATAAAGCTATAAAATATTTAAAAAATATAAATAAATTGTAGTAAATTGAAATAAAATATTGAATTATTTAACAATATTTTAAAAAATATTGTAACTTTTTCTTTGTTTTTGTGTCTTTACATTAATTACTAAATGACATTTTAAAAAAATATTTAATAGTATTTTAAAGGAGTAGTTTATGAAGTTAGTGCTACAGCTTAAATTACATGATTTTGTTCTGAGTAAATTTCGTTTGTTATCAAGACTATTAAAAATTAAACAATCGAGAATAACTCATCACATGTTACTTTTTGTTATATATTTCATTTTCTATCAACCAAGCTTTTCTATTGAAGCAATTCATTTCTCAAATCCCTTTGCACAGGTTCTTGGAATCTATGATTCACCTAAAGAGGGTTTAATTATATCCAATACTTCAGGAATTTTTAGAGTTGACAGAGTAACAAAGAAAATCGAACCTATTCCTTTCAAAGGAAAATTCAGGAATGTCGCATTTGAAAGATTTTTTGAATACAAGAATGAAACTCATTTTTATCGTTCTCAGGATTCTTTGTATCGAATCAGAAATGGAATTATTGAATCTGTTACTGATAGAGTTGTAGCTCATTTCGTTAAAGATGACAAACTATATTTACTGAAATCCCGTGAACCCAGAATACAAATAATAGAAAATGAAATGATCACTACTTATTCAACCGGTGACTCTGATGGTGACCATTTATATGCAAACCTGATTGAAATAAATAATGAGGTGTATGCATTTCTTTCATTAAATTGGTCTGGAAATGTTTTCATTGTTAAAATTGGGGATTCTTCGCTTGAATATATTATGTCACCCAATCATCCACAGGAATCTGCATTATGGGATCAGTTTCCAAACTATATATTAAATGTCAATGGTGAATTATGGATTAAAACATACCATGGTATTTATAAAATGGAAGGTAACGAATTAAAAATGGTCGATACAAGTTATGCTTTCAATAAATACTATTCTTATATTATTCATCCTGAAGGTAAATTTATTTATGGAGTTAATGAACACGGAATTTTTAAGGCAAACGCAGAGACAAAAGAAACCCAATATTTGTCTGAAGACCTCCCCAGTTATAAAAATAACTTGAAATTCGTTAAAGGTAAAAATAAACTTTACTTTTTGGTTGATTCTGTATTATTCATGTATAATATTAAAACAGATGAATTCTCAGAATTTAAAAAAAATAATTCAGGTCAAGTAGTAATATATATTGAAGGTCTTGATGAGAAACTTTTTTTAGTAAAAGAAAGCTTAATTGAATGGTACAACAATGAAGAACCAACAATCTTTGGTGAAAAAGGTTTATTTACAAATGAATTCTGGGATATATCCTACGACAGATTTAACAAAAAAATAGTTGCATTGGGTTTAAACAATAACAATTATCTTTTACAAACTTTTGATGGTGATAAATGGGATATTATTCCTGTTCCACTCCAGGCAAACAATCAATCCCAATATGGGACAATTATTAATGATGTTAATTTAGAAGTAGATTTAAAAGGCAACTATTTTATTAGTTTTGAAGATTTTTTAGGGAAATATAATGGTGAAACTTGGGAGAAATTAAGTTTTTTGAAAGCACCTGATGATTCAGTTCATGAACCTACAGAGGATTACCATGTTTTGCTGACCGATTCAACTGGAGGTGTATGGTTAGCTGCATATATGAAAGAATATTCTGCTGAAACGGGCAGGATAGAGAATTATAATCAGCTTTTAAGATATGATAATAGTTTTGAATTGATGAAAGACAATATCATAACTTTTGGTGGTAACATGACTGATGGGATTTGTAAAAAAGATGGGGAATTTATTATTAATTCTTTAGGTGCATCGGTTTATTCTTTAAAAAATGGAACCCTTAAAACCTACGTACCACAAGATGGGGATAATTATTCAATAACCTATTCCTGGAAGTATTTATGTCAAAATTACTCAGGAAATTTAGTTGTAATTTATCAACCAACAAGTGGCTGGAGCCAGCAATACGGAACCTTTGATTTACCAGGAGGAATTTCTATTTATGATGGACAAATATGGAATCATGAATTTTATTATAACATAGCAAAAAATAATGACCTATACATAGGAAATACCAGAGTTGTCTTTGATACCTTTGGTTATGACTATATTATCAGCCATAATAAGTTCATTAGAATTGGGAATGATGAATCAATTGAGGTTTTTCCTGTTGAAAATCTTTCGTTATATTTTGATAGCCAGATTATTCAAATAGAAAATACACTTTGGATAACAAATAGTAATAATGGTATATATAAAATTGATTTACCAACAATAATGAGTGTTGAAGAACACAGTAAAACAAGGAGAACAAACATATTAAGAAATGAATTAATCCGGAAGGGTTTACTGGAATTACTTCTTGAAGTTGATAATTATGAAATATAGACTATTAGTGGAAATTTGCTAAGAAAAGGAAGTAAAAATACTAAGATTGATGTTTCTGATTTGAACTCAGGAACATATTTTATAGTTGTTGATACAGACGGTAAATATTATGCCAACAAGTTTATCAATGTAAAATAAATATTATTAAAATAAAAAAGGTGATGCTATGAAAAATATTTTATTGTTGTTTGCAGTATTTATGTTTCAATTTTTAAATTGTTATTCAATTGATAATTGGGAAGTTCAAATACCTGGTAACAGAGGAGGTTTTCATGATGTTTTTTTTGTCGCACAGGAAGGTTGGGCAGTTGGATATTCAAGTACTGTTGCTAATAGACCAAGTACAATTCTATATACATCCGATAATGGGAAAAATTGGATGGATCAAAGTCCCGGAACAAGTGTAATTTTAACTTCTGTTTATTTTACTAATAATAAAGTTGGCTGGATAGTTGGTAAAGGCAGCTACATATTAAATACAACTGACGGGGGTATAAATTGGATCTCAAAAAGATTATGGGGAGATGTAAATTTTCAGTGTATAACATTTACTGATGAGAATACAGGTTGGATTATAGGAGATGACCAATTAAATAATGAGTTGGTATTGTATAAAACAACTAATGCCGGAATCGATTGGATTAAAAGTGTATTTGATTTGCCTTGCAGCAATTTAAGTAATATTTATTTTTCCGATCCCGAACATGGATGGATAGCAGGCAACTACCCAACTACAATTATTAAAACAACCGATGGTGGTGAATCCTGGATTCCCAATGAAATAAATTTTGAAAAATCTATAAATTCTTTGTTTTTTATTAGTGAAAATGAAGGCTGGGCAGTAGGAGGCTCATATGACAGAATAAATGGAAGTTCAATTTTAATTATTCATACAACCGATGGTGGAGAAAGCTGGGAGACTCAGTTAGATTCTTGGGCTTTTTATCTTAATGATGTTAAGTTTGTTGATAATAAAAATGGATGGGCTATTGGTGGTACTCCTGCTGTTGGTTGTGGTAATTACAGTAGTTATATTATTAATACTACTGATGGTGGAATTAACTGGATATCTCAATATATACCTGTTGAAAATATGCTTACAGGTCTTTTTATCGATAAGCAATTGAATGCCTGGGCTGTTGGAGTAGATAATTTTGGTGATGGATGTATTTTATATTCAGGGTTGAAACTTAACGATAATAAAACTGATATATCATTAGATTTAAAGAATTATGAAAATGTTTATATCTTCCCAAATCCAGCTGTAAGTGATGTAAATATCAGATTCCTTATACCAGGGCTAACAGAAATAAAATGCAGTATCTATGATATATACGGAAAAACTATCATGACTTTTTTGGATAATACGCTGATTCATGGACATTATTCTTTAAAATGGGATTGCAGAGACAAATTAGGAAGTGTTGTACCGAATGGAATATATATTTGTTGTCTTTATGTTAATGGGAAATTATTAACTAATACATTCAAGATTATCCGGTAAATTTATTACAGTCAATTAATAATGAGTTACAAAGGCATCTCTACTTGATTGTGGATTTATAATTGTAATCTACTCATAGAAATGCGAGTACCTCTTGTTGATGATTTCATTTCCTGGATAATGAGTTGGGGTGAAGCAATCACTGTTGTTAAACCGAAGGAACTTATTAAGATTCTCAATTTGAATCTGCATAATACTCTTAAGAATTATGAGTAAGTGTTGAATTAAGAAAAAAAAATTTTAATTTTTTAGTAAAGTAAATTAAACTCCCCGCCATAAGCAGAGGGGTATTATTACGAAATTATTATTTCCAAATTGAAAATTTTATAAATATAGTAGATTAAAAATTAATTTTATCTAACAAGATACATTAATCCCGAAATATATTTTTCATTTATTTTAATTTGATAAAGATAAACAGCATCACAAGCATCATTCGATTTCCATGTAATAGTATTAACACCTTTGGAAACTGTATTATCAATTTTCCTGTACTTAAGATTCCCCATTATATCAAAAATTCTTAATTCAACCCTTGCTGACTGATTCAATTCCATACTGAAATTAATATCTTCATCGAATGGATTGGGAAAAATTGAAATGCATTGAGAGACAATTAAATCTTCGACTTCGTTTGGTTCTTTCTTTGTTGTGAAATGACCGTAATCGGACCAATCGCCAATTCCATTTTCATTTTTTGCTCTTACTCTCCAATAATAGTTTTTCTGATAATCAAGATTTGAGACTTCTTTATTTATATCATATACGGAATCTTTTATAAATACAAAATTTTCGAAGTTGTCGTATTCAGAAACCTGGAGTTCATAATATTCTGCTCCGAGTACGGGATGCCAGCTGAATTCGAGGGTTAAATCCATTTCTGAAGCTGAATTTGCAGGATAAGATAAAAGTGGCTTATCCAAGGAAGTGGTAAAGGACCATGTATTAGACCACAGTGAATACTTATCCTCAACTTTTGCTTTTATTCTCCAGTAATAAGTTTTAAAGAATTCCATGATAGCTGCGGTGTACTGTTTTTCAGTCAGCATACTGTCTTCAATTTCAATCTCTTCAAAATTTTCGTCTTTACTTATCTGTATGTAATATCCGACTGCATTCCCCGAATAATCCCAGGTAAAGATAAAAGGACTGACAAAAGTATCCTCACCATTAGCAGGTCCTGTTAAAGCCGGAGGCATAATGCCTGTCGAAAATCTTCTCGTTTCCGACCAGAAACTGTATGTGTCTTCTACTAATGTCTTAACTCTCCAGAAATACATTTTATTGTATTCGATTTTGTCTGTAATTAAGAAAGTATCTTTAATATTCATATTCAAGTATTCTAAATCGGTGAAGTTTTCGTCTGTTGAAATTTCCAAATAGTATTTATCGGCATCTTTATATTTTTCCCAAGTTAAAGTCAAAGGAATGGGGAGTTCATCCATTCCGTTTGCAGGAGTGATCAAAACAGGCGGAGCATATCCTGTTGAAAATGCCCGGTATTCTGACCATTGACTCTCGCTGTTCGATGTCTTCGATTTTACATGCCAATAATATTTTTTAGCATAGTTGAGAGTAAAAGTGTGAGAGTTTGATGCGGATGATTGACCGCTGTAAATTACCGAGGAAGAAATAAAATCATGTTCGGTTGCCATTTCGATTATATATTCAGAAGCATTCGGTACAGATTCCCAAGAGCATACCACAACATTTACAAGTCCCGATGAATCGTTGCAGGGTGCCGTAAGAACAGGCGCAGCAAGAGCGGTGGTCAATTTCCATGTTTCCGACCATAAGCTCGTTGTTCCCGAACCGAGTGCCTGAACCTTCCAGTAATAACTAGTATATGAATTCAGTCCGGATTGTAGAGAGGTCGTGTCAGTAATAATATCGTTAAAACTGAATGTAGTTGAAAAATCCGAATTTTCGGAAATTATTAAGATATAACTTGAAGCTCCAAAAACATTGTGCCAGTGAAAGGTTGCAGGAACGCTAACATCTTCGGAATTATCAACAGGTGATATTAAAACGGGAGAATCTATTGTCGTAGTAAAATCCCTAATTTCAGACCAGTCGCTGACTGAAAGGTTCTGCTTTGACCTTACTCTCCAATAGTATTTCGTTGCAAAATCGAATGAATGATCAGCAGTTCTTGAAGTATCTGCAGCAGTTGAAAAGTCCAATTCATTCGAAAAATCTTCAGAATCGGAAAGCTGGAATTGATATTCGGAAGCATTAACGACTTGATTCCATGTAAATACAGGATTTAACGTTTCTCCTGTCTCATTATCTGCGGGATTGATTAATGTTGGCGGGTCCAAATCCACTACCAAATCGGAACTTGTATATACACCTTCGGTCAGTGCAGCAAAGATGTCCCCGTCGCTATCAAAAATTAATGAATTTACTAAGTCAGATTTTAAGCCTGTATTAAGTATCTCCCAAGTACTTCCATTATCCAAAGAAGCTTTTATGCCATCGGAATTCATGCCAACAAATATTTTGCCTTCTGAACCACAAAGAATAGAGTTTATCTGTTGAATAAAATTATTAATAAGTGACCAACTAGTACCACCATCGGTTGACTTTTCAAATTGTCCATTATAGCCGCCAAGGTAAATTGTCCCGTTTACATCCTTTTCGATTGCGTAAATTGTAGAGGACATAGTTCCCGGATGTGTCCATGACTGACCATTGTCTGTGGATCGGTATAAACCAAAATTATAAGTTCCTACTAAAATAATCGTATCATTTACAACATGAATGCTCCTATGAACCTTGTCATTTAATCCAATATCCATCCAGTCATCTCCATTGTTTGTTGATTTATAGATACCGTTATTTGTTATTCCGATATATACATTTCCTTGATTGTCAATAAAAATATCGCCCAATTGAGCAGAAGCAACTGAATTCCTTACTTTTGTCCAATTTGAACCGTTATCTGTTGATCTGTAAATAGCTCCGGAACCGGAACCTGCAAAAATATGACCTTGAGAATTGATTTTTAATTTGGTAAATCCGGGAGTATCCAAACCGTTATTGCATCTTATCCAGTTGTTACCCTTATCATCAGTATACCAAATTCCTGCACCAAAAGTCGTTACGAAAATTCTTCCGGAATTATTGGTAGCCAGTGCAGTAGTGTGTGACCCTTCCATACCTTTTGAGGAGTGATTCCAGTTAGTTCCGTTATTCGTTGAACTAAAAACACCATCACCATTTGCACCGATAAATATTTTGTTTCTTTTATCTGTATACACATTATTAATTTGATAATTAATCAAACCTGAATTTTGCTGAGTCCATGAACCGCCATTATCGGTTGACCTCATTACTCCATTGTATAATGTACCGCAGAAAATGTGATTATCGCTATTTTTTGATATCGAATAAATGCTATATCCCTCAAGACCAAGAAATGTCCAGTTATTTCCGTCGTCATTTGAACTGTATAACCCGTGATACTGTGTCCCCGCATAAATTACACCACTGCTGTCAATCATAAATGACCGGACAGTCAGCGTATCAAGTCCGACCTTTTCTATATTTTCGCCATTGTCTATTGATCTGAAGATACCCTGACCATAAGTCCCAATAAAGAAATAACCATTACTTGGCTTAATATCAAATGATTGAATTAAATTTATATTTGTTGTTATTTGCGACCATCCTCCATTATCGTCATTAGCTACAAATAACTTATTATATTGGTGCGATGTATGGGCAATTGCATAGAGTTTTCCATTATTACCTGGATGAATAATCTTGAAATCTGCCCTGTCCAGACCATTATCAATGCTACTCCAATTGACACCATTATCAGTTGATAATTGTAAGTCTCCGCTAATTGCCACGTAAATTTTCCCACTGTCCGTAACAGTAATCGCACGGATATTTTGACCATAAAAATTCAATGTTTTCCAACTATCACCATCATTTGTGGAATAAAACAAACCACTCTCTGTTCCAGCTATCAGGTTCCCGTTTGGCATTTCACAAACTGAATTAACGACAGCACCATCAGGTCCTTTTGTTAAAGTCCAGAAATCCTCTGCTTTAATTTCAACTGAACAAATTAATAATATAATAAGTATAACAAAATGCTTTTTCATAACAAACTCCATATCATTCTTCAATTAGTTTAGCAGGAACTATTACAAAATTATTGGATAAAATATTTTTTTAAATAACGAAACAAAAATAGTATCTGCTACGTAGAATATACGAAGAGAAAATATAAAAAGTTTCATTTTGAATCGAAAATTTATGGTAATATTTATAAAAAAAATAATTATTTTAATATTAATTATTAGTAATCCTCTTTTTGCTCAAACAGAAAAGATGGTCGTGCATACGAATTCTCAAGGTATCAAAAATTATAATTTATCGGAAATTGAAAAAATCACTTTTATTAATGAAGACGATACTTGTAATATGAAATTAACCCTTGTTGAAAATTCCACCGAAAAAATGATTTTACAAGATATTGAGAAAATTACTTTTAGTCCATATGGCATGATGACAAAGCCGTTATACATTGCTCATAGCAACGGTTCACTCGACTCAATTGATTTGAATCTTATCAAAGAAATTGTTTTTATTCCCGTAACAGGTGTGACTGATAATTATAGTGATAAGTTCAGTCTGGATTTGATTTTCCCATTGCCTTCAAATGAAAAAGTGTCCGCTGAACTGACAGTTGGTAGCAAATCTTTTATAGCTATAAATATTTTTAATTTTAAAGGAGATTGTATTAAAAATCTTTTTACAGGTTATTTGGATGCTGGTAATCATTTAATTACATGGGACAGGACAAATGATATTTTGAACAAAATGCCTGCCGGATTATATTTTATTAAAATTATTTCCGGTGATGTTGTCTTATCAAAAAAATTTATTATTGAATGATTTTTTAATTCGGGATTTGGAGATATTATGAAAGTATTTGTATATTTAATCTTTTTTGTAGCTACTTTTAATTTTTGCTATTCACAGGAGCTTCATTTAAAAAAGTATTCAGGTGAATCAGTAATCATCGAATTGAATGAGATTGACAGCATGATGTTCCAAAGAAATATAATGCCTCAGGATATTTCATCTCCTGATACTGTGAATTTCAACGACCTAAACTGTGAAAGATATTATGTAGATACAACTATTAGTATTATTAATTCAGGAGACAAGCCTCTATTAATTACACATGTTGACTTGTCTCCAATTGCTGATTTTCGCTTTGTTACTGAACCGCCAACGATTATGAGTATTGAACCTCATAAAAAATATGATTTTAATATCAGATTCGAGCCGACTGAAGTAAGCGAAATGAACAAAGCTGTATTAACGATAACGAGCAATGCCCAAAGTGGCGTTTACCATAAGATTTTTTTACAAGGAAAAAAGGATAGTTTAAATTACAGTTTATCAGAAACAGATTGGAATTTGGGAGATGTGTGCTATAACAGTTCCATTGATACAAGTATTTCTGTCACAAATACCGGTGAAGGAACAATTGAAATTATGGTTTCTACTCCTGATGCTATAAACAACCCGAATCAAAAAATAATTCTGGGTCCCGGAGAAATAAAGAATGTAAATTTTGTTATTAACACCGGATTTGTTCCAGGTGATAAAATCTTCACTGTAATTTGCACTGATAATTGTGGAAATGAAAAAAGTCTTGTTGCCGTATTTAATGTGATTAAACCAAATTATTCTGTTGACACAACAAAATTTACTGCTAAACAAGAAGAATCATGCATTAAAACTGTAGTATTTCATAACAACACTAATGATGAAGTAATCATTGATTCGATTGAAATAAATGATGAACAATTCGAATTGCTAACAAATAATCTACCATTGATTGTTCCTGCTTTTAACATAATAAATTTAGACGTTAAATATACACCGGTAACAAATAATGCCGTACATGCCAAAATTACTTTTTCCGGACAACCTTGTAAATTCAATGTAACGGGAATACTGGAAGGTGATCCAGTAAACAAAATATTCCTTTTAAATGAAGATTTTGAAAATTATTCTGTCAAAGAATTCCCCGAAGAAGGAGGATGGATTTATTCTCTTGGCATAGATTCACTTGGATATGTGGTTGACTCAATTGCAAAAAATGGGAATAAGTCTTTTTATATCGAAGGTGTTTCAGAGCCTGAGATAATTTCGTATTATGTTAAGCATAGACTGAATAATTCACCCGATAAGATATTTGTCGAATCCTGGATAATGATAGAAAACGGACATGCAGGCGCAGGAATATTTATCGGTAGTTCTGAAATGAGCAGTTGCTATTCAAGCTTGCAATATGGCAATCATGGACATTACTTCAGCACATTTGGTTCAAATACAGGAATATGGCCTGAAAAAGGCGAATATTACGGATATTTACTTCAGGTCTGGAATAAATTATCTTTCGAGTTTGACAGAAAGAATAAAACACAAAAAGTATATATCAATGATAATCTTGTTTATGAAGATACTTGCCCTACATGCAGTTTCGGTGAAATTGAATCCGTATTTTTATATGCCAGTCAAACCGGAGCATATATAGATGATATAAAAGTATGGTATTATGAAGAGAAATAATATACAAGAAAATTGTATGAAATTAATTCCTATTGTTGAAATAAAATAATTTGTATGCCAATCAATAATATATACAAATACAATCTCTATACCTCCAGCATAACTCAATTTTATTTAGTTCCTGAAGAAACTCTTCAAATACTTTTAGTAATTTCACTTCTGATGAGCCTAGGGCAAAGCCATCACAGTCGTCAAACCAATAATATTGATAAAGATTCTCAATATTAATCTGCATAATACGCCCGAAATTATGAGTCGGAAGTTGTGATTTCTACTATTATATTGGGTGTTATTATTTAATTCTTTAACCATATCAATAATAAATCATAAAAAAAGTATAATGCCGTATATAATTTATTAGGTTTTATTAGGGATTTATACATAATTTTTAGTAAATATTCTGATTTATTAGTGGATGGTCAATTCACACATCGTGTTTTTTCGATTTTATTAGTGAATATTAGTGAATCAATCCATATTTTTTTTTAGAGTTGAAATCTATTAAAATCATTTCTAATTTATATATTCAATTGTATTTTTCAATGATGATTTAGATCATTATTTAATCCCATTTATTTCCCCAGATTTTTTTTGAGAAATCTTTGCGTAAAGCAATATCGTAAGGTAATAAGAAAACTCCAATCAGTTGTCCAACAAAT
>CAZEHW010000076.1:0-8814 GCA_964511865.1 uncultured Hyphomicrobiales bacterium
TTTCTCCATTGTTATTTTAACATTTGTTTTAAGGTCCAAAGTAATGTCTTATATAGTTCCACCAAAAATTACTATAAGTTTCTGGAGGTTCTCCTTTAACAGCTCTAAGTTCATTTACATGCCACTTAGCACAATTTTCACGATAAACTTTATCATATCCATTAAAGTTCGGAATAGTAAAATAATCAATATTATGTCCAAACTCATGAGCAACGGCCTGCCATAATGGAGTTGGATGTGACTTACCTATTATAGAAGAATATGTAAAAGCTCGAGAAGTTGGCTGTTGCCCCGATAAATATTCTGAGGCAAAAGAAATATCTCCATTTCCCCAACGCATACCACCATATTCAGGTTCACCTTGTCCGAGTGGAACATTGTTTCTAGGATCAGAATTATAGACTAGAGCTATTTCTTCTGCGGAAGCGTCGAAATCGACATTAGCGGGTGTGAATGTGGATGATTGGGCTATTACTAAGCTATAGCTTAGTAAAAATGTGAAAATAGTTATTGTTGTTTTCATCTTTTTCTCTAAATGTTGTTACTATTTCGTTTCCAATTTAAATGTTCGAAATTCAATATCTTCTATATAAAATAAAGGTAAATGAACTGCTACAATTTGATTAGCTTCTTTGATCATTAATTTATATTCTTTTGAAAATATTTTGTCGTGAAGAATAATTTCATTATTACTTTTTTTCCATGTTCCGTTACTAACAATCTTATTATTAAAAAAATATTTATAGCTGTGATCATCGTTAATATATATTTTAAAATAATTGGCATTAAAGAAGAATTTTGAGTAGATACCCGTTTTAAATGAGCATTTCTTATAATAATATGAAATGCTATCAAGTATTTCTAATTGCAATTTGTAATTATTTAACATTTTTTTAATTGATTTCTTATCAAAGTCTTTATTATTCTCAATGATTGTGAAAAAATTTGAATGTTTTTCTTCCATCCAGTCAAATCCTTTCACAATTTCAATTTGCTCATGACTTTTTTTGTTTTTACTTGTTATATCATTATTTAATAAACCGACATTTGTAAAGTTAAAAAATTCATCTGTAAAGATTATTTTATTTTTTTTTATTTTATATGTACCAATTGACAATGGAATATGATCTACCATATCATCAGATTGTATTGTGAAAATCATAGAATAGCTATTATCTGTATTTAAGGTAATATTTAATCCAATGTTTTCCATAACATCTGTCATGTGAAAGTATTTTGCTTTACTTTCTAAAATGTTTTTTTGAGAAAAAAGTACAAAGAAAAAAATCATTAAGTATTTCATGTATTCTCCTATTAATATTTAATATTACTTTGGTTGATAATACAACAAACTTTTTGGGATATTATAGCGATTCGGAATACTTAAGTTCAAATAATTCAAAGATCTTGCTGTTGAAATAGTATTCCAATTATCAAATTGTTGAACAGTTGGTCAACAGACAAAAAGCGACCTGTTTCGCTGTCGTAGTTGCGTGCTCCGAAAGCGAAGTAGTTGTTTTCGTAGTCTCGCTCTCTGCCGATGAAACCTAATCTCAACTCTTTGCCCGATGTCGTGTTCAATGTGTCGCCAAATTGTTTATAATCGTAACTACTCATGCTTGTCGTGCTGTCTGTCATCTTAAACGTTAATACTGTCCTCACATTTCCTAAAAGGTCTGTTATCTGGAAATCCTTTGTTGTGCCATTCATACCGTTCAGGTTGTTTCTTGGATTACAAAAATCTCTTTTAAATTTCACCGGGTTTTATCTCTTCGATTTTACCATTGCGAGATATAATTAATTTTTCGTTTTTGAAAATTTTTTCAGCAACAAGTTTTTTAATAGCTTTTCTGAACCCTTTCAAAACTTTGTTGCGAATGTCTTTGTTATCTGTCGGACTCATAATATATATCCATAATTTTTTTAAACTTTATTGTATTCCTGATATTAATTTTTATATTTTTTCCACCTTCAGCTAATAATTCAGGTGAGATATTTGAATTATCAATAAAAAGCCAAAAGTCAACCAAATCTTTGTATAAAGAGAAAAATATTCTTAACCCTCTGTTGTATCTTCTAACCAATACGGATTTTTCGATACCATGCCCACCATTTTTTACTCTTTCAATTACCCTTTTGTAAGCAAGATCAGGGCTCTCAAGATATAAAAATATTAAAGTGATGTTATAATCTAAAGTTCTGATTTGTTTGATAAAGTCAACCAAGTAATGTGATGATAAAGTAGTTTCGACTGCAAAATCTACTTTTTTTAAAGATAGTTCTTTAATTCGATTTAGCATAATTTTACCGGCTGAAATTGCGACAGTATCCGGTTGGAAAGGCGATAAACCCTTAGCAATTTCATCGGCATTTACGAATTCTTTGCATTTTAAATTTTCCGGTAAAAAAGTATTGGAGGCAGTTGTTTTGCCTGCCCCGTTACATCCGGCTATTATATATAAACTTGGCATATCAACTCAAATTATTTTTCACAAAGATAAGAATGTTAATCCAACTAACAAAACTTTAGTTTTTTGTCATTAACAACGTTACTTATTACTTCTTGAAAGGAAAATTGATAATTATAAATTTCAAAATTTCAATTATACGTTTTTTAAAGTTTGCATTTTCAATAATCAATTTTCAATTAAAACGTTCCGCTTAATGAATATCAATCTAATCATTTTATTTGTAAACAGTTTGGGATATAATAAAAAAGGAGCTTCTTTAAAAAGCTCCTTTTTTTTGCTGACCCGCCAGGAATCGAACCTGGACTCTTCTGATCCAGAGTCAGACGTGTTGCCAATTACACCACGGGTCAATTTTTAATTACTAATTACTAATTACTAATTACTAATTTTCTATATCAAATTACAATCTTCTTTATCCTATCTCCTAATTCCTATTCTATTTTCTATTTTCTATCTTCTATCTTCTATCTTCTATAGCCGTGGATCCGATGAGAGTCGAACTCACGACCTCAGCAATGCGAATGCTGCGCTCTCCCAACTGAGCTACGGACCCAGAGGAATGCAAAATTAAGGAACTTTTTAAATATGGACAAATTTTTTTCAAGTATTCTGATTATTTTCTTTAAAAAAAAATAATGATATTCCTTTAAAACATTATAACTGTTTGATTTAATATATTAAAACCACTTATTTTATACAACCAAGAAATTATTTTCTTTTTTTCTTTCTTACCGGAGAATAATGTTTAACATCCCTGCGGTCTGAATGTTTTTTGTATTTTTTATCTGAAAAATTTTCTTTGTTACTGCTGAATGCCCTTATCGAGTTAGCCGGCTTTTCCTTTACTAACTCAACTGTTAGGGGAGAGCTTTCAAAACTTACATCATTGAATGCCTTGAGCATATCTCCTTCATAACTGCTTTCAATTTCGACGAAAGAGAATTTTTTTAAGATTTCAATTTTCCCAATCTGAACATCCCTTGACCTAAGATTTTCATTAATTATTCCGATTATTCGTGCGGCATTAATATTATTCTTTGAGCCGATATTGAAATAAAATCGTGAATATGAACTGCGTCCCTTACTTCTTTTTCCTTTTCCTTCATCCGAGGAACTAACATTCAAATCCGGTTTACTGTTATAGTAAGCCAATAACTGATTAAATTCAACCGAAACAAAATGCTGAATTAATTCTTCGCGTGTCATCCAGCTTAATTTTTTGTAAATTCCCGGTAAAAACTGTGCTATCTGCTCTTCCTCTACTTCAATCTTTTCAACCTTATCAATAAGACTAAAAAGTTGTTTTTCGCAAATATCTTTACCCGTAGGTATATTTTTTTGTTCAAACTTTTTACCAATCATATTTTCAAGTAAACGAATTTTACCTTTTTCGCGGCTGGTGATTATCGAAATTGAAATCCCGTTTTTCCCGGCTCTGCCTGTTCTGCCGCTTCTGTGTGTATAAATCCCCAATTCATCAGGCATGTCGTAATTTATTATGTGAGTAAGGTCAGTAACGTCAAGTCCTCTTGCCGCTACATCGGTAGCTACTAAGATTTGCAAATGCTTTACTCTGAACCGATTCATTACCTGGTCTCTTTGTACCTGCGATAAATCACCGTGTAAAGCATCGGCATTGTATCCATCCTGTATTAGTTTTTCTGCAATAACTTTTGTTTCGTTTCTTGTCCTGCAAAAAACAATACCGTAAATATCCGGATTAATATCCGCTATTCTTTTCAATGCCTCATATTTATCTCTGGACTGAACGCTGAAAAATTGATGAATCACATTTTCGGCACCGGCATTTTTATGCCCGATAGTGATTTCGTCTGCTTTTTTCATGTATTTTCTCGTGATGCTTTTTATCTCGCTCGACATAGTTGCAGAGAATAAAAGTGTTTGTCTTTCTTCAGGAGTTTCAGCAAGAATTGTATTCAAATCATCCTTAAATCCCATTGAAAGCATCTCGTCAGCTTCGTCTAAGACAAGCCAGCGAATATCTGAAAGAATTAATTTCTTACGGTTAATCAGGTCAACCACTCTTCCGGGTGTGCCTACTACAATATGTTTGCCGTTTTTCAATGCGTTAATTTGTGTGTCTATTGATGTTCCGCCATATACCGGAACAACAAATAAATTTTTAGTGTATTTTGAATATGTCTTTATGTCTTTGGTTATCTGCATACACAGTTCTCTTGTAGGACAAAGTACGAGAGTTTGAGTATTCTTTGATGTTGTATCCGTCATCTGAATAATCGGAAGTCCAAATGCCGCAGTTTTGCCTGTGCCTGTTTGTGCAAGGGCAATCAGGTCTTTACCCGAATTTAATAGCTGTGGAATAGTCTGTTCCTGAATAGGAGTTGGTAATTCAAATCCCATCTCTGTTACTGCCTGAATAACTTCATTATTCAATCCTGTTTCTTTAAATGTTTTCATGTATTTCTTTCTGTTACTTAATTTCCCAGGTTTGAATATCATACCCCGGATTTGTTATTGGTTTTGTAAATAGTGCCGCAATGGATATTGTCATAAAAAACAACAATAACCATACTTTCAATTTTTTCTTCATTGGTTCTCCAATTTTTTCGCTTACTTTATAAGTGAAATTTGTTAATAATTTGTAAAAACTTGGGGCTGTTGAGGAATTAAGAACTTTATACATTAACTTAGCAGTTCCTTACTGATTTTAATCAACCTCTTACCTTTAACACAGAAATAAACTCAAAGCAAAACATCATTCATATATTTTGACAAACAAATTTAATGAGTTTTAAAAACATGATGAATTCGCAATTTATTCATGTGTTTATCTGCCAACACCCTTAGGCGCTGTACAGACGAACTGGATTTAAGGTCTGCTCTTTGTTTAAAAGATATGCCATACAGAACTCTCCCGGCTGATTAACGCCATAAAAAAGTGCTTGACGCCGGGCAGTGTTTTATATTTTAATATATTTTAAAATAAATTTTCTGGTAATATTTAATTTTCATCACAAACTATCAATAACTCTTTTCAATCTGTCGCGGACTTCCATAGCTATTGGTTCGAGTGCATTGTTTTGTATTGCCTGCATTGATGATACAGGGTCAACGGCAGTAACTTCCACTTTTCCGGTTGAGTGTTCCTGAACGATTACATTGCATGGAAGCATTGTACCAATCTTATCTTCTTCTGACAATGCTTTATAAGCAAAGGTCGGATTGCAGGCACCGAGTATTTTGTAATTTCTGAAATCAACATCCAGCTTTTTTTTCATTGTTGCTTTTACGTCAATTTCGGTTAAAACTCCAAAACCTTCTTTTTTCAATTCTTCGGTTACTTTTTCAATTGCAGTTTCAAATTCTGTTGAAATAACCTTCGTAAAATAATATTCTTTTGTGTTCATAAAATTCTCCAATATATTTTTTATTAATCTTCTTCAAAATCAACAAATTCCAGAACTTTCCCGATTCCGGCACCATGTCTTTTGATGGTGAATTCATCTGTTGTCATATCAATAACGGTTGACTCCCCCACAAAATTGTATTTATCCGATTGAACAGCAAAATCAACTTTCGGTGCAAAGAAATCAAAAAGTTCTTCGGGGTCTTGAATGTAATCTTCCTCTTCCATTCTCGCCGAAATTGAAATAATTGGTTGTCCCAGATGTTTTAGCAGTAATTGTGATAGATCATGTTCAGGAACCCTTATTCCTGAAGTTTTCCTCTTTGGATTTTGTGCGAACTTCGGAACATGCTTCGAAGCAGGCAGGATAAATGTATAAGGTCCGGGAATTAATCCCTTGATTGTCTTATAAGCATTGTTGCTTACTTTAGCAAACTCAGCAATATTGGAAAGTGAATCGCACAAAAAAGTTAATGATTTGGATTCCGGTAATCTGCGAACTGCTCTCAGTTTTGCTATTGCGGTTTTATTTGAAAGCTCACATCCAAGCGAAAATCCCGTATCGGTTGGATACAGTATTACAGAACCTTCTTTCAGAGCATCTGCCACCATTTTAATTTTTCGGATTTCAGGTGTTTCCGAATGAATAGTTAGAATTTGTCGTGCCATATTTTAAAATTCCTTTTTAATTTCAAATTTAATTATATGCATTATAATAAAAATTACTGACAAATCAAGAAAAAAAATGAAACAGAGTTTTCCAAAAAGTAAACATTCGAAGGTAAATTACCATATTTAGTATAAATTATCATGAATTTGAGAATTATTTTCATTTTTTTAAAAAATAAGTGTAACATTTTGCATTCTCATGTGTTATATAATAAAGCAGGGATGCAAATTTCAAAAAAGTATAATTTTTTGGAGGTTCTTATGAGTATTTTATTACAGTTTCAGAAAATTAAGTCAATAAAAAATTCATCCTTCGACAAGCTCAGGATGACAAACTACAGGTTCAGGATGACAATAAAAACCATACTGAGAGCAATTAGTTATGTACTGATATCAATAATCTTGTGTGCTTTTATAAACTTTTTCACGTCTGAAAATGCTTCCGCACAAAACAAAAAGCCGAGAATTCTGATGAATGATACTTTGCCCCCGGCTCCTCAATGGGAATTGTGTTGTGATGGTTCGGTAAATGTCTATCGAACAAAATATGTATATGATAAACCCGATGACCCAAAAAACAGGTCAAATTTATTAAGTATTACCATGGATGAAAGTAAAAGTTATAATTATCAATTATTCTTTGGTGAATTTGAACACTGCTATGATTCCTATACCGACTGGAGATTAGAAATAATGGATAATAGAAAGGATGCTTTAGCTGTTGTAACATTTACGGATTGTGCAGGAAATGATACTACAGTAATTATTGAATATAATGCTATTAATATTGATGTAGTGCCTAAAAGTCAGGATTTCGGTTTTCTAAGTGTGGGTGCTACTATCGACAAAAAATACTATGTAGTAAATAAATCAGAAACAGCATCTTATTATTTGAAGTATTTGGAGCTAAAAAGGAAAGATGAAAATGGCAAACCTCAGGGTTTTTCAATTTGGGATTCAACAGGAAAAGTTCCTTTACCTACTAAGTTTGGAAGTTACTGGGGTCCTGGAATAAGAATAGAATCTTTAGATTCTTTTCCATTCATTGTGAGATTCGTAGCAACGAGTGAAGGCGAATTCTGGGATTCAATAGGTATTGGTGATACTTGTAATTTTTGGTATAAATCTTATGCTCAAGCAATTGTTGGCTCTCCCATTATCAATGTTTCAGACATTGAATTTCCTGCTACAAAAATCAATAAATGGTCTTATGCCAGTTTCGATATTCAAAATAAAGGTACTGTGCCGTTACTGATTTACGGATACAAAGGACCAACAATAACAGGAATAAAAAGCAAAAATAAAATTTATGTATCAAACGAACTCACAGAATTAAATATATCTGAATCAAATCCTTTGCGGCTTCAACCAAATGATGTTTTTACTATCAGTGTCAGCTTTGCACCCGATGAAGCAAAGGATTTTCCCGATTCGATCGTATTTATCAGCAATTCTGTTAAAGACCCACATTACAACAATAACGATGATATAGACTCTGTTTGTATTCTTAACGGAAAAGGAGTTTTATCGGGATTGTTAGTTAACAGTTATGATTGGGGAAGAAAGCGGATTCACAGACCTGAGAATTTTCCTGTCGAACCATATCCCGCCATTCCTGACGGTGAGCAGGATTCTGCAATCCGATTAACGAATAATGGTTATTATGCTGAATCTGTAACAAGACTGACTAACCTTGAAGAGGGAGGAGATATCAGCTCATTCAAAATGAAAAGAGCAGATTTAATAACAACTGTATCCGGTGGTAAAAGCAAGGTCGTTCCGGTTTCATTTCAACCGACATCAACGGGAGAACATCTTTTAAAAATAATGTTTTCAACATTGGATGCAGTGGAAACAGATGCAGTATCAACATTGCAGGGTATAGGTACAGTGCCAAAGTTACAGACACAGGATTACGATTTCGGATGCACACAATTTAATGATTTTGATAACTATGTTATCAAGAATATCCTAATAAGAAATTTATCATTGGACGAATGGGAATACGGCGATTCTGTTACGATATATGATTTTGAATCAGAAAATATTTCAGAGAATATCACTATATGGGAAAATGGAAAATCATACAGATATGATAAAAGTTCAATAGATTTTCCAATCCTGCTTCAGCCGGGAGCATCATTAAGTTTACCAATTGAATTTGTAGCAACGAAAACAGGTAAAAATGAAGCAACACTTACTACAAAAAGTGATGCCGAGTTTGAAGTTACATCTCATTTAACCGGATATGACTCTGGAACAGATGTTGAAGCAATACAGGAAAAT
>CAZEHW010000076.1:8824-14027 GCA_964511865.1 uncultured Hyphomicrobiales bacterium
CTGAAACAAATGTAGAAGATTTGCAAAACAATGAAATTAGAATATATCCAAATCCGGCATCTGAATATATTGAAATCAAACTTTCAGAAAGTTTTGAACTTTCAGAAAGTTATCAAATCAAGATTTTAGATGTATTAGGAAACGAGAAATTTAATTACGAATTACCAATTACGAATTACGAATTGATTGTTGATGTTGGGGATTTTGCAAGTGGAGTTTATTTAATTCAAGTAATATTTAAAAGTGAAATTATTTCCAAAAAATTGTGGATAGTGAGATGAAAAATATTGTTAATAATTATTCAAAAATAAGTTTGAGAGTAGTTAGTTATGTTCTAACAACAATTATCTTGTGTGCTTTTTTAAACTTTTTCACGTCTGAAAATGCTTCAGCTCAAAATAAAAAGCCGAAACTGCAATCGCTCGATACTTTACCACCTGATCCGGAATGGCATATGTATTGTAACGGATGGGTGAATGCGATATTTAAAAAATATTATGTATATGATCAACCGGAAATTGGCTATAGGTCAAATCTGAAAAGTATCATATTAGATACTAATATTAGTTATAATTATAAATTATATTATAGGGACTTTGATACTTGCTATGATTCTTTTACGGATTGGGGGTTAAGTAGATTAAAGGTTGAAGATGATGCTTTTGCATCAATCACTTTTTCAGATTGTGCCGGGAACGATACTACTATCAATATTCAGTTTCTTGCAAAAAAAATAAAAATTATTCCGAATAATATTGATTTTGGAATCATGAAAATAGGTGAGAAGAAAAGTCAAAAAATTCAAATAGTCAATATGTCCGAACAAAAAACACAAATAATTGGATATCTGTTACTGAAATCTTATATGAAAAGTCAAAATTGGGGCTTCTCTTTATGGTCTGAAGATGGGAAATATCAATTACCGACATATATACGTGGTTTATCATTACCTCCCAAAGATACTTTTTCAATAGTAGTCAAATGCGAACCACAAAAAGATGGTTTTTTCAAAGACTCTATAACTGTATGTGATACATGTACCTGTGATGATAGATTTTTTGCAGGTATATCTGCTTGGATTGGCTCTCCAGTAATTGATGTAACTGATTGCGATTTCCCTGTCACAAAAATCAATAAATGGTCTTACTCCAGCTTTAACGTCCAAAACAAAGGTTATGTAGCTCTTGAAATTTATGGGTACAATGGTCCCACTATAACTGGAATTAAAAGCAAAAATAAAATTTATGTTTCTAACGAACTCAATGAATTAGAAATTTCTGAATCAAATCCTCTTAGAATAATGCCCGGTCAAACATTAACATTTAACATCAGCTTTGCACCCGATGAAGCTAAGGACTACCCTGATTCTATTGTTTTTATAAGCAATACAGCGAATTCAACGCATTACAATAACGGAAATCCTGTTGATAATGTCTGTGTTTTATCTGGCAAAGGAATTCTGACTGGCTTGCTTGTCAATAGCTACGACTGGGGCAGAAAAAAGATACACAGACCTGAAACTTTTCCTATCGAACCATATCCCGCCATTCCTGAGGGTGAGCAGGATTCTGCAATTCGTTTGACCAATAACGGTTATTATGCTGAATCTGTTACAAGACTGAACAACCTTGAAGAGGGAGGTGATATTAATTCCTTCAAAATGAAAAGGGGAGATTTGCTTACATCTGTTTCCGGTACAAAAAGCAAGGTCGTTCCTGTTTCATTTCAACCGACATCAACGGGAGAACATCTTTTAAAAATAATGTTTTCAACATTGGATGCAGTGGAAACAGATGCTGTCTCAACATTGCATGGTATAGGTACAGTGCCAAGATTGGAAACACAGAATTATGATTTCGGATGCACACAATTGAATGATTTTGATAACTATGTTATCAAGAATATCATAATAAGAAATTTATCTTTAGACGAATGGGAATACGGAGATGCTGTTACCATATTCGATTTAGTCGGAGAAAATATTTCTGAAAATATTAATGTATGGGATAGCGAAACATCTTTCCGATACGATAAGAATTTTATTACATTCCCTCTTATTCTTCAACCCGGGCAATCAATTACTTTTGATGTTGAATTTGTTGCAACGAGAACAGGCAAAAATGAAGCAACACTCACAACAAAAAGCGATGCCGAGTTTGAAGTAACATCTCATTTAACCGGATATGACTCCGGAACAGATGTTGAAGCAATACAGGAAAATGAAATCGAAATATATCCCAATCCATCCACCGATTTTATTCAAATAGTCGGCTTACCCGAAGGAACAAAACAAATCAAGATTTTGGATGTATTAGGAAACGAGAAAATCAATTACGAATTACCAATTACGAATTACGAATTGACAGTTGATGTGAAGGATCTGCCTGTTGGAGTTTATTATATACAGATTGATAATAATGGTATAAACATAACAAGAAAATTCACAATTCTTCGTTAATAAAATAAGATGATAATAAATTCAAAGAATGGAGCGTAAATCATGCTCCATTTTTTATTAATTTTGTTTTTTGTGAAAATGTAATGTTTGAATATGGTCAAATTATTAATAATATTAGGGATAATCTTTGTAGTCATTTTGCTGGTAGTTTCGGCAATCCGCAAGAAGCTTGAGAAAATCTTTCAGCAGTTTGTTCCCAATCAGGGACAGCCCTCAAAAAAAGATGCGTCAGTAGACGAGGTTTTGTATGAGAAGGATGACGTGGTTGTTCTTAGGGGAGAAGGGAAAAAGGAGAAGGGAGAAGGGAGGAAAGGATATGGCGAACAAAATTGAATCTGTGGAAGATTTAGAGATTTGGAAGCAAAGTACTGAACTTTGTATTGATATTTATAAAATATTTAAAGAATGTAAAGATTATAGTCTAAAAGACCAAATTCAAAGAGCCTCGGTTTCTATTCCATCAAATATTTCCGAGGGATTTGAAAGAGGTTCAAACAAAGAATTTATACATTTTCTTTATTATGCAAAAGGTTCTTGCGCAGAATTGAGAACACAGATTTACATCGCAAGCAAGGTTGGACTTATTGAAGAAAATAATGCAAAAGAAATAATTAATAAAACAAATGAAATTTCGAGAAAGATTTTTAATTTGATAAAGGTCAGAAAAGAAAAGTTTTAATCCCTTTTCCTTTCTCCCTTTTCCTTTCTCCAAACTGAAGGTTAAATTATGGAAAAAACAGCACCTAAAATCGCAGCTATTGACGTTGGAACTAATTCGTTCCATCTGATTATCGTATCCGTTGACCACCGCGGAATTTTACAGGTACATTACCGCGAAAAAGAAGGAGTCCGGCTTGGCTGCTGCGCCAAGGACATGAAAGTATTAATGCCCGATGCTATGGAACGTGGTATTAATGCACTTAACAGATTTTCTCTTCTTGCCAATGCCGAGCAGGCAGAAATTTCTGCAGTCGCTACAAGCGCTGTGCGGGAAGCTGATAATAAAGATGATTTTTTAAGAAAAGTAAAAAAAGCTACAGGTATTGATATTGAAGTAGTGAGCGGTGCTGAAGAAGGCAGACTTATCTATCTTGGAACGATTCATGCTTTACCTGTGGAAAATCAAAAAACACTTGTAATTGACATTGGAGGTGGAAGTACCGAAACTGCAATTGGTCATCTGGGTGAAATAAAATATGTTCACAGTGAAAAAATCGGCGCCATCAGATTGACCGAGGGCTTTTTCAAAAACGGAATCGCAACACCTGAAAGCGTTAGTGCATGCAGAGAGTTTATCAAAGGAGCATGGTCCCCGACTATGAAAAGACTAATCGAAACCGGTTTTGAAACTGTTGTGGGTACTTCCGGTACCATCGTAAACTTAGCTGTAATGGCATTGTCAGAAAAAAAAGAAGTTCTGCCTGAAGAGATAAATGGTTTGAATGTAAACCGTGACGACATACTCAACATTATAGATAAAATTGTCAGCATCAAAACACCTGAAGAAAGAAAACTTCTTCCGGGTATTGATGAATCCAGAGCCGATATTATTGTTGCAGGAGCTTTAATCATCGAATATGCGATAAAGTCACTGAACATTCAAAATATTTTAATTTCTTCTTATGCATTAAGAGAAGGCATAGTTTATAATACTATTCAAAAGAATAAGGCGAGGTTGGAAAATCAGCAGTTAAGCTATCTTAGATACGAAACCATACAAAATATATGCAAAAGATATAATGTTTTAATGCCCCATTCCGACCACGTTAAAAATCTTTGTCTGAAAATGTTTGACGATTTGCAATGGATGCATGGATTGGGATTTGCCGAAAGAGAATGGCTCGAAGCCGCGGCATTACTGCATGATGTTGGATTTTATATATCAACCGACCAGCATCACAAGCACAGTTTTTATTTAATTAGTCATTGCGATATGCCCGGATTTACAAAGGATGAATCGGAATTGATTGCAAATATAGCAAGGTATCATCGAAAGAGTCATCCGAACAATAAGCACAGTAACTATAAAAAACTTCCAACAGATAAAAAGAGAATTCTGAAAATTCTTGCAGGAATACTTCGCATAGCTGAAGGAATTGACCGCAGACAGCTTCTGGTTATCAAAGACACAAAAATTAAAACAATCGGGAAGAATATCAAAATATTTTTGATTCCAAATTCAAACGAAACATATCCTGATATAGAATTATGGGGTGCAGACCGCAGAAAATCATTGCTGGAAGAAGTTTTGAAAATGGAGATTCAATTCGAAATTGAGAAATAAAATCAGTTTGTAAAGTTTATAAAGTTTGTAAAGTTTATAAAGATAACATAAACAGTTATCCTTCGACAAGCTCTGGATGACTGTATTGTTATATGTTCATCAGCTATGACAATGGCAAAACATAAACCAAAGAATAACAAAAAAGTTCAGTCAGTTGTAACAACTGACTGAACTTTCACACTTTCACACTTTAAAACTTTCTACTGTTTTACTTTTTCACTTTTTCACTTTTTCACTTTCTTACTCTTTGTCTTATGGTCTTTCTTCAGGTAACTTCCATCCTTCAAAGCGGCTCTTGCGGCAGCTAATCTTGCGATTGGTACTCTGAATGGTGAACAAGACACATAGTTCAATCCAATATTATGGCAGAATTCAACAGAATTCGGGTCGCCTCCATGTTCTCCGCAAATACCTAACTTAATATCAGGTCTTGTTTTTCTTCCGTATTCAACAGCATGTTT
>CAZEHW010000077.1:0-11754 GCA_964511865.1 uncultured Hyphomicrobiales bacterium
CCGTTCTGATCTGGATATATTACTTAATACTTTCGATAAAGTCAATATTTCATTTCAGGGTTTATTTAAAAGATTGTTTAATGACGATGCCGAAGCGGAATTGAAATTAACCGAAGGCGACCCGCTTGAAGCCGATATCGAAATTACTGCAACACCTCCCGGTAAAAAACCGCGTTCAATAGAAGGTCTTTCGGGAGGCGAAAAAGCTCTGACTGCTATCGCCTTACTTTTTGCCATTTATCTTGTTAAACCGAGTCCCTTTTGTATTCTTGACGAGGTTGATGCTCCTCTTGATGATGCCAATATTGGTAAATTCATCGGATTAATTAGGGAATTCAGCATTAACACTCAGTTTTTGATTATTACTCACAACAAGAAAACTATGGAAGATTCCAACAGCTTGTATGGTATTACTCAGGAAGAAAAAGGAGTTTCTAAGGTTGTCTCCGTAAGGTTGTCTCAGGAAAATAATAATTAGACATTTCGTGTATTTTAATTTTTAACTTCATTTTAAGAAGTTCAGTATGATAGGTTCAGATAAAAAAAATATAGAAAACAATCAATACGATGTTTGTATGATTACAATGTCTGAGCTCAAGCATGATGCCCGTACTTTAAACATTGCCCGCACCCTCGTAAAAAATGGATTTAATGTGTGTATTCTTGGCTTAGGTTCAAATGAAGACAGCATCAAATTTAAAACTGAAAACATTGATTTTTTATTTATCGAAAATCAAAAATTTGATAGAGCTTATCAAAAACTTCTCTATTTTAAGAAATCTTGTAAAGAGTATTACAAAAAAATAATATCCAAATCATATTGGGCTTCAGACTTTTTTTCTTTGCCTTTTGTATCTCATTTTTCAAGACTCTACAACTCCAAATTTTATTATGATGCCCGTGAAATCTATTCTGCAATTGGCTCTTTGCATAACAGAAAAGCAACTCAAATGCTTCAGACTTTGCTCGAAAAGCATTGGGTTAAACACGTAGACAAAATAATTGTAACAGGTGAATTGGACAAAGAATATCTGATGAAGCATTTTGAAAATAAAATCCCATATTTTGTGATTAAAAATTTCCCTGCATACAAAGAACATATTGAATCAGATTTATTACGAAAAAAATTCAATATCAGTCCTGACAAAAAAATATTGATTTATCAGGGTATGCTTAGCTCCGGCAGAGGAATTTTACCGACAATCAAAGCACTGCCCTTTCTCGAAGAATTTGTTCTTTGTCTTTTAGGAGATGGACAATTGAAAGAAGAAGCTATGAGTTTAGCTAAAGAATTGGGTGTAGAAAACAGAGTATTTTTTACCGGTAATATCGATTACGATGAATTACACAAATTGACCTGCTCCGCAGATATTGGCTTGAGTATCATTGAACCAATTTCTTTCAGTTATAAGCTCGCTTTGCCAAACAAATTATTTGAATACTGTATGGCACAAATTCCAAGTATTTCATCCGACTTACCTGCTATGAAAGAAGTAATAGAACAATTTGGAATTGGTTTAACCATCAATCATTTAGCTAAACCAGAGGAAATAGCTCAATCAATCAGAACTGCTTCAATAAAAGAAAATTATCAAAATTATAAAAATGCATGCAAAACAGCATCTAAACAACTTTCTTTCGATTCGCAGGAAAATATATTAATTTCAATATTCAACTAAACATTCATTCGAAAAATTATGTTTTATATACTTGTTCTTATTTTTCAACTTCAGGCATCCGGTACACATATTATCGCTAAAAGTATAACAAGTGAATTAGCTCCACCTTTACTCATGCTCCTGCGTGCTGCTATTGCGGCAACTGTTTATTTTATTTGGATGCTTTTCAATAAGAAGAAGATAATTAAAATCGAACGTGAAGATTGGTCTAAAGTTCTCCTTCTCGGTTTGTTAAATATTCCGTTAAATCAGTTTATGTTTTTAATGGCAGTAAAAATGACAACTGCTCCTAATGTATCATTAGCTTATGCTCTGACTCCTGCATTTGTACTTATATTAGCAATTTCTTTTTTTGGAGAAAAAATTAATTTCAAGAAAATTATCGGTGTTGTCATTGCATTTTTTGGAACTGTATTTATCTTGTTTGAAAGAGGCATTGACTTAACTTCCGATAATTTTTGGGGTTTCATTATTGTTTTAACAGCTTCATTTTGCTATGCACTTTATACTATTGTCGGAAGAGATTTTTCAATTAAATATGGTCCAATATATTCCATGGGGATTACCATGGTTACGGGATTTATCCTGTACATACCAATTTTTTTCATAACCGATGTACCTTTTGAATTAACACAAATTTCAACTGTTAACTGGTTGCAGATTCTTTATCTCGGTGTTATAACATCCGGCTTTGGTTACGCTTTATGGTATATCATCCTAACAATGAAAGAAGCCAGTAAAGTTGCGGTATTCAACAACCTTCAACCTGTATTTACTACAATTTTATCCATTATAATTTTTGGTCAGGTTCTGACTCTGCCTTTTGCTATTGGTGGAATATTGATAATCATCGGAGTACTGATAACTCAAAGAGGGTGATTGATATCTTCAGAATAATTATAATTATTTTCAGAAACGACTCAGGATTTTCTTTCCAACTCTACAAAATCCTCTCGTACTGGAAGAAAACAGTCAATGACTTTGCATTTTGTTATCGCTTTACCCGAATGTAGTGCAAAAGCTGGAACAAGGGCTGTCATCCCGGGTCCAAGAATTAATACTTCACCATCAATATTAAATTCCAGTTTGCCTTCAATCACATGAGACCATTGTTCGTGAGGATGACTGTGCTCAGGTAAATCAATTCCCTCATCCAAAGTAAAGTGTCCGAAAGTAATGTTTTCTGAATGATAGACAGGTCCTCGAATTCCATCCCAAACCTGTACCGCTTTTCTATTATTAAAATCAATAAATGGCATTTATTCTCCCTTTTAAAAATTTTGAATTTTGAATTATGAATTTTGGACTGTCTCTAACTTTTTCTTAAAAAATATAAAAGTTTTATCTTTATGTAATTTTATATTTTTACTTCACCCATTAACAAATTAATTTCCAAGTCCTGTCATTATATTTTTTTTAGAAAACTGACTACTAACAATTTACTACTGTTGATTCAATTTTTCACCTTTCACTTTTCACTATTCACTAAAAAATAAGTCTTCATCATCCCCTTGCCCTTAATCTCAATATCTCCTCTTTCTTCAAACTTAAATTCACTGACGACTGATGACTGTTGACTTTCGACTAATTTATCCCGAAAGCGGGTAGTACACTGTATCTTCCCAATTTCAGAAAATTCTTCCATTCGGCTTGCAGTGTTTACCGTATCGCCCCAAAGGTCATAAATAAATTTCTTTCTACCTATCACTCCTGCCGTTACCTCTCCACAGTCTATGCCAATTCGGAATTTTAGTTCTCTTCCGTTTTCGAATTTGTAATCCTTGAATACTCTTTGTATTTCTAAAGCTAATTGTGCTACTCTTTCGCAATGGTCTTTTGTGGGAATCGGCACTCCTGCTACTGCCATATAGCAATCACCGATTGTTTTTATTTTCTCAAGCCCAATTCTCTCCACCATTTCGTCTATTTGTGTATAAATATTATTCAACACTTTTACAGTTTTTTCTGCACCCAGTTCTTCTGAAAGTTCAGTGAAATTAACAATATCAGAAAACAGAACAGATGCTGTATTTATATGGTCTGCTATCGGATATTCTTTTTTCTTTAATCTTGTTGCAATTTTTTTAGGCAATATATTTAATAATAATTTTTCGGAATTTGCTCTTTGTTTAATAACTACAAGTGAGAACAATAGAAGCAATGCTATACCGCCGATGAGTCCCCATCTTTGATTACTTGCATTTTCCAATTCAAGCTTTTGTATTTTTATTTGTTTGTCTTTTAATTCGTTTTCACGTTTTGCCTCGAGATTGGCTATTTCTTTTGCTTTTTCTTTGCTGAATACAGAATCTTTTACAGTCGCCCATTTTTCGTGGTATTGTAAAGCTTTGTTGTAATCTCCCAATTCTTTGTTAATTGTGAAAAGATTTTTAAATCCAGTTATCAATTCACCTTTCAAATTCAATTTTTCGAATAATGATACTGCTTTAAGCATATACCCTAAACTATTTTCTAGGTTAAATCTTTTATTTAGAGTTATGGACAATTTCTTTTCTTCGATTTTGGATAAAATGGAATCCTGAGTTAATAAATAATAAATTGTCCCAATATTTCCAAGACTATATGCTAAACCTACATGATCACCTATTTCTTTACTGATTTTTAGTGATTTTTTTTGATATTCCAAAGCTTTTTCAAAATCGTTAAAATTTTCTCCATATAGACCTCCTATGTTTCCATAAATTGTTGCTATACCCATTTTATTTCCTAATTCTTCAAAAATTGATAGGGATGTTTTTAAATATTTTAACGATTTTGAGGGATTACGTAAGCGTTGGTAGATTAGAGCAATATTAGACAAATTCTTCGCAACATTCATTTTTCTGTTTAATTCCTTATTAATTTTGAGAGCTTTAAAATAATAATTTAAAGCTTTATTAAAATCAGATAATTTCTCATAAACTAATGCAATATTATTAAAATTACCAGCTATTTCTGCTTTATTATTTAATTCTTCGTTGATATTTAAAGCTGTAAAATGATATTTTAAGGATTTAGAGTACTCTGACAAGCTATATAGAACTAATCCGATTTGTCCTTTATTCCATGCTATTCCTTGTTTATTTCCTATTTTTTCTTGTATTGCAAGTGATTGATGAAAATATTCCAATGCTTTTGAATATTTTGAAAAAAAAGAATAAACAGCACCAATATTATATAAAGATTTTGCAATTTTTTCCTTGTTTTGAGTTTTTTTGACTAAGTTTAAACACCTCTGATAATATTCTAATGCTTTTTGAAAATTGCTTTTTGTTCTATAATTTGAAGCCAATGAACTATAACACTCGGCAATTTCCCAATTCAATTTCTTAGCTAATTCCAATCCTTTGTAACCAAATTCAAGTCCCTTGTCAGGATTGATTCTATGATATTCAAATGAAAGGTCTTTAAGCAAATTCACTTTATTTGTGTCATTTTTTGCTTTTGGCAATTCTTTAAGCAAGGAATCTATCTTCTCCTGCCCCTGCAATTGAGCGAATAAAGAATAGTTAATAGTGAATAATGCTATTAATAAGAATAACTTTTTCATATCTCATCCTTTTTTAATACAAAATTTTCAATTTAAAATACCAAAATTCTAAAACCTATAGTTCAATCCCAATGGGATAGTAATCCCTTAGCGTCAATTTTTTGTTACCATAGTTCAATCCCGATGGGATTGTTAGAACGTGTGAACATATCTTTTTTACTGATATTCAATCCCGTTGGGATTGTAAGCCCTTAGTTTCAATTCAATATTACAAACATTTAATCGATATGCAATCGTTTCTTCCCACTATTCCGAATCCGTCTTCTTATTTCAGTCTTCTGACAGCAATCTTCTTCGTTTCACGTTTCGCTTTTTCACTTTTCACGAAATTACTAACGACTGTTGACTAATGACTAAATTTTTCATTTTTCACTATTCATTATTCACTAAATTCTAAAGTTTTGTTTCCATTATTTTTTGTAGCATTGCATTCCATGTCTTATAATCATGCCCCCATTCTTTTCCCCAAAAATCTGCGAAATGCGGTATGCCTTTGGAATCTAATATTCGACTTATATCCCTTAAATTTTCAGGATTTTCATTTTCTCCCTCTCCGGTCATCAAATAAACATGATGTTTGTTTTTCAAAAATGACAGCCAGTATTCATCGGCTAAGTTTGGCAGATAATGAACCGGTGAATTAAAATAACAGTTTTCATCAAAATAATCTTGTGAAAAATGATACATATTATATGTACCACCCATAGCTATAACGCCATAGAAAATATCCGGACGTCGAAAATAATGATTTGCCGCATGGTAAGCTCCCAGACCGGCTCCACAGGTTATTACGGGTACAGCTCCACCACAAAGACCAAAAATTTCAGGTAAAAGTTCTTTGACTATGAATTCATTATACTCAAAATGCCTTTTTGATTTCAATTCCGGAGATAATTCCTTATTTAACCAGCTTTCATTATTTAATGTTTCAACAGAAAAAACCGTAAATTTTCCTTTATCTATATACGGCTTAAGTGTGTCAAGAAATCCATTTTTTTCATTTTCTAAAAAATCGTCAGCAGTAGCAGGAAACATTAGCAAAGCAAAACCGTAATGCCCATATACTGCAAGATTGATATCTTTCTTTAGAATTTCACTACTGATTTTAGTTGTACTTTTATTCATTTAATTCAAAGTTTGTTATGAAAAAATAATAAAATAAGAATAATTATTTTAAAATAAAACTTAAATATTTGGTGCAAAAGGAATTCTTGAATTTATAAAGACTAATATCGAACCATCTTTCACTACAATCTCTGCTTTTTCTGATAATGCTTCATTTCTTGCACCCTCCCTTTTTCCAAGTTCTAAAATCTTGTCTTGTAGTTCCCACTTTAGATCTTTGGTAGTCAATTTCGCTTTTGGTTGAGGTATTAAACCAACAATTTCTCCTTTTTCAACAGGCAGAATAATACTTTTGCTGACAGGAATTGCATACCTGCTATTTTCATATATACAAAGACTTAATTTTGACTGATATTTCATCAGTACACTCCAGTTATTCAAACTATGCTCAAGTTCACCACCGTGAAAACCTGTAATTAATATTCTCTTACTTCCAAGTTTATGTACATAATTCAAGGTTTTTTCAAAATCATTAGTTTCTTGTTCAGGCAGATACACTTTTTTTGAATCCGGAATTTCATCAATTCGTCCTTTTTTTTGTAAAGTATCTAAATCGCCTATAACCTTTTCATATCCAATTTTCATGTCAATCAGCTTCAAAACAGCCCCATCTGCACAAAAAATTGGAATATTTTTAAATTTTCGGAAGAATTCATATTCAGGCAATATTCCATCCAGACAAATAATAGCATCAAATTTTTCGGTAAATTCTACTTTATTCATTTTTGTTTTTGAAAATCCTTGTCAACTTTAATAAAAAAATATATTTTGTATTTAAATTTTCAACAAAACTAATAAATAATATATTGAATATGTACGATGAATTAAAAAAAGAATGCAAAGACTTGCTCAGCGGTGAAAAAGATTTCATTGCTAACGCTTCAAACTTTGCTTCGTTATTATATTTAAGAATTAAATCGTTAAACTGGGTTGGCTTTTACTTCATCCAAGGTAATGAACTAATTCTCGGACCTTTTCAGGGCAAACCTGCATGTATTAGAATTATATTAGGAAAAGGAGTCTGCGGAACATCCGCCGAAAAAAAAGAAACCATTGTCGTAAAAAATGTTGATGAATTTCCCGGACACATTGCCTGTGATTCGGTTTCAAATTCCGAAATTGTTATTCCCTTGATTAAAAACAACATACTCTATGGAGTACTTGATATTGACAGCCCTGCTTTTGACAGATTCTCAAATAACGATAAATTGGAATTGGAAAGATTAGTTAAAATTTTAATTGACTCATCAGATATTGAGAAATTAAAGAATTACTACAATATTATATAAATTCTTAATGTATTTTTTTTCTAATTTTGAGAACTTAGCTAAATTTGAATTATTGAATAATAAAATTGACAAAAAGAATTAATTAATTAAGGTGAGATTTATGAAAAAAAATTACATGTGGATTGCTTTGTATTGTTTAATCGGAGTAATGGTGCTTTCAAATCAGGTCATTGCTCAGGATTTCTGGGTAAAAACCGGCGGACCTTACAATGGTACTGTTAATGCCATAATCTCAACTGCGAATAATAATTTGCTGGCTGGTACTTCCCTCGGAGGTGTTCATTTAAGCACTGACAATGGTGCTTCCTGGGCTCAATCAAACTCCGGGATGAGCAGTTCTGCTGTTATCTGTTTCGCATCAAATTCTGCCGGAAACATTTTTGCAGGCACACAAGCCGGTGTTTTTCGTTCAACAAATAACGGTACTACCTGGAATCAGATTAATTCGGGATTAACATCAACTGCTATTAAATGTATTACAGTTAATTCTGCAGGTCATGTTTTTGTTGGTACTGATGGTGCCGGAGCTTTCCGCTCAACTAACAATGGAGACAACTGGACTCAGATTAATTCAGGACTAACTACTTTGGAAGTTTATTCGATTGCTGCAAAACAGGCAAATCAGATTTTTGCAGGAACATGGGGTGGAGGGGTGTTTAGCTCCAGCGATAATGGTGATACATGGATTGAAGCAAATACTAATATGACCAATCCTCTTATCTGGTCTTTAATCGTTAATTCAAATGGCAATATTTTTGCCGGTACTTATGGTGCTGGTGTTTATTTATCAACTGATAATGGAAATAATTGGACAGCTGTTAATGAAGGGTTGAATAATCTCATTGTTTTATCTTTTGCAATTAATTCCATTGGTGAAATTTATGCAGGGACAGAAGGTGGAGGAGTCTTTCGTTCAACCGACAATGGTATTTACTGGGATACCCTAAGTTCCGGTTTAACTGAAAAGAGAATTTGGTCATTGGCATTTAAGTCCAATAGTTATCTTTTTGCGGGGACAACCGGCAGTGGTGTTTTTAAAAGTGCAAAATCAACACCTGTTGACGAAATCAATATTAAAGATAATTTGATTATTAATCAAATTGTGCCTAACCCATTTTCAGGCAGTACAAATATTTCCTATACTCTCCCTGAAAATGTAAAAGAAGCAACTATGATTATTAGCGGTATTACAGGTGAAATAATCAGAACAATAAATCTAAGTAATACAAGTTTTAATGCAGATATTTCTTTAACTTACATTAAATCCGGAATTTATTTTTGCAGAATTCTTGCAGATGGGCAGATTTCATCTTCTAAGATGATGATATTTTTCAGATAGCATTTATTTTTTATAAAAAAGAGTTTGAATTAACTATTCCAAACCATGAACCGAAAGTTTGTAATTGGCGATATACATGGATGTTCAAAGACTTTCAAAAAACTCCTTTTTGAGACTTTGGAAATCAAACAGGAAGATAGTATTTATCTTCTTGGTGATTATATTGACAGAGGTCCAAACAGCAAAAAAGTCATTGATAGAATTATTAATCTCAAAAATGATGGATATGATATAAATCCTGTTTTGGGGAATCACGAACTATTGCTCCTTGACTCTGCAAACTTTGTTCAAAATCATATTGTCTGGTTTAGGAACGGGGCTAAATCTACTCTTAAAAGCTTTGGTATTAACTACGCACATGAATTTAAACCAAAATATCTCGAATTTTTCAGAGGGTTACCCTATTATTATATTTTAGATGATTATATTATTGTTCACGGTGGATTAAATTTCAATGTTAAAGAACCTCTCAATGACAAAGAATCTATGGTTTGGATACGTGATGACTTTGTTGACCTAAGTAAAACAGGAGGTCGGAAATTAATTTGCGGTCATACTCCTACGCCATTGGATTTAATTAAAAAAAGTCTGAAAAAAGACAGAATTATTCTTGACGGCGGCTGTGTTTACTATGGAAGACATCCCGGTCTGGGATATCTGGTCGCCCTCGAATTGAACTCAATGGAACTTTTTTTCCATAGAAATATTGATATGTAGAAAAAGTTTCATTAGTTTAATGAGTTTGATAAGTTTGACGAGTGATATGTTGTTTTTCTTACCGTTTTCGGTTCATAGTTATCGGGGTTCCCATCCAATCCATAAAATTTCATACACTTTTTCAAAGTCTAAACCTTCAGATATTTTTTTGTAGGATGACAATATCTCTTTAAATTGTATCTTGTTACATTGCAATACAAATTAATATGATTAAGATACAAAATATTGAATTATATTAAACGTAACTTGTTTTTTAACTATAATAGAAAATTTGAAAATGAAGAACAAAGAATTACATCCTGAAGTACATTCAACAACCGTTATTGGTGTTGTGAAAGATGGCAAGGCTGCATTGGGAGCTGATGGTCAGGTTACTTTCAACAATACGGTTATGAAACACAATGCAAAAAAAGTCAGAAAACTCCATGATAAAAAAATAATGGCAGGTTTTGCCGGTGCTACTGCAGATGCTTTTACATTGCTTGAAAGATTCGAAGAAAAATTGAACTCAACAAGAGGAAATTTGCTGAGGGCTTCAATCGAATTGGCAAAAGATTGGAGAACTGACAGATATCTCCGCCGTCTCGAAGCTATGCTGATTGTTATGGATAAAAACGGTGCATTACTTATTAGCGGTACCGGTGACGTTATCGAACCGGAAGATAATATCGTTGCTATCGGTTCAGGTGGAAGCTATGCTTTAGCCGCCGCAAGAGTCTTAATGAAACACACAAACATGGCCGCAAAAGAAATTGTCGAAGAAGCATTAAAAATTGCTTCAGATATTTGCATCTACACAAATACAAATACTGTCATCGAAGAACTGGATTAGACTTTTACAGGAAAAGTCCCTTAATATATTTATAAATTGAAAATTGAAACAGGATTGATAAAATGAATAAAAGAGAAATTTTGGTATCGGAAGAACAAAGCAAAAAAATTAAAGATATAATTAAAGTGATTGCAGGACAAAGTCTGACTCCGAGACAAATAGTTTTTGAACTTGATAAATACATCATCTCACAGGGAGAAGCTAAAAAAGCTGTAGCGATTGCTTTAAGAAATCGTTGGAGACGTCAGCAGGTTCCGGGCGATTTACGTGAAGAAATCATGCCGAACAATATTATTATGATTGGTCCAACCGGAGTTGGAAAAACGGAAATTGCAAGAAGATTAGCGCGATTAGCCGGAGCTCCATTCGTTAAAGTAGAAGCTACCAAGTTTACCGAAGTCGGTTATGTCGGAAGAGATGTCGAGTCAATAATCAGGGATTTAGCAGAACGTTCTGTCGCTATGGTCAGGCAGGAACAAGCTGAAGAAAAACAAAAAGATGCTGAAATTGCCGCTGAAAACAGAATCCTCGATATTCTCATGCCGCCGATTAAAAAAGGTCCGTCTTTTGATACTGCCACTGATACCGATGTTCAGGACAACGAAAGGTCAAGAGAAAAATTCAGGCAAATGCTTCGGGACGGTAAATTAAACGATAGAATTATTGAACTGGATATAGCAGTTGACCAAATGTCCTCACTTCAAATTATGGGTCCTATCGGGCTTGATGAAATGGGCGTGAATCTCCAGGAAATTTTCGGCAATATCATGCCGAAAAAGAACAAGAAACGTAAAATGAAAATTTCCGATGCCATTCTTATTTTGAGAAAAGAAGAAGCCGAAAAACTAATTGATATGGAAGCAGTGGTCAAAGAAGCATTGAACAGAGCAGAAAATTCAGGCATCGTTTTCCTTGACGAAATTGATAAAATTACTTCCCGTAGCGGTGATGGTGCTCATGGTCCCGAAGTCTCAAGAGAGGGAGTCCAAAGAGATTTACTTCCTATAGTTGAAGGTTCGACCGTAAATACAAAATACGGACCTGTCAAAACAGAGCACGTTCTCTTCATTGCCTCCGGCGCATTTCATGTAGCCAAACCATCTGACCTTGTTCCCGAACTTCAGGGAAGATTTCCCATAAGGGTGGAACTGAAAAGTCTGACTGAAGAAGATTTTATTAAAATTTTAACTCTTCCCGAAAATGCCTTAATCAAGCAGTACAAA
>CAZEHW010000077.1:11764-13805 GCA_964511865.1 uncultured Hyphomicrobiales bacterium
TCAGAAGACATTGAACTTAATTTTACTGATGATTCAATCAAAGAAATTGCTTCAATTGCCGCAAAAGTGAACGATGAAATCACAAACATCGGAGCAAGAAGATTGCATACTATCTTAACAACATTGCTTGAAGAAATTCTTTTCAATGCTCCCGATAACGTTGAAAAGAAAAAAATTAAAATTGATGCAAAAATGGTAACCGATAGATTAAAAGACATAGTACATGACACTGACTTGAGTAAGTTTATACTTTAGTCCATATCTAACTTTAACATTCTGTCAGTTATTATAACTGACAGAAAATTAGATATTTTATCATACTAATTTTCTTCGAAATTAAATTTATTTGCTATTTTAACAAATTTATTATAATTTGCTTAAAAAAAAGGGATAAATATATGTTTAAATATATAAAATATACAACATCAGTACTAATTTTGTTCTGTCTCGTTTCTATTTATCCATTGTTTTCCCAAAACAATGAATGGTACATACCGGGAACTTCTAATAATTTTGGTACTTTAACATATCTTCAATCTATTGCAGTTGACAAAGAAAATAACATATATTTTGCTACAGGTGGCAATGGTATTAGAATTTATAAATGGGACCATTGGGACGGTTATAATACTTATAATTCTGGAATTCCAAGTAATGATGATTTTCAGATATTTTTTGATAAAGACAACAATCTTTGGTGTGCTACGGGTTGGGGAATCGGCAAGTTTGACGGTGCTGCTTGGACTAACTGGAATTCAGATAACACTTCCATAATTGAAGATAATGAATTTTTTACTTTATGTCTGGATTCCTCAGGTTCTGCATGGTTTGGCAATTTTCAGGGTCTTTATTGTTTAAAAGACAATGTCTGTAGTAAAATATCAGACTTTCAAGTTTGGGTTGATGCCCTTTGCACTGATAATAACAATGAAGTTTGGGTTGGTACTTTTGGAAATGGTGTTTGGAAATCGGAAAATAGTTCTTGGAGATATATTGAACAGGATGTTTATCAACCGAAATTATATATTTTTCCTCCTAATAATTACTATGCTCGTACAATTACAAAGGATAACACTGGTAATATTTGGTACACTCCAAATCAAGGAGTTGTTAGGTACGACGGAGAAACTTTCCGGCTTTGGGATAAGGAAAGATCGGATATTCCTTCTGATTATATTTACTTTATCACTGCCGACAAAGAAAACAATATATGGATTGGAAGCGATTCGGGATTGACCAAGTTCGATGGTGTCAACTTTACCACTTACAATAGAACAAACTCCCCTATGCCTTCGGATTACATTTATGCTATTGCAATTGACAGCTTAGGGCACAAATGGATTTCCTGCTATTTGCCTTGGCTGGGAGAAACAAGAATAGCTGTTTTCCGTGAAGGCGGTACTGTTTTCACAACAGATGTTGAAGATAATGAACTAAGTTCATCATTTTCGGTATATCCTAATCCTGCATCTGAGAAAGTATTAATTAATTTGACGCTTGCCAGTGATGAAAATATCAAAATATCTTTATATAATAATCTTGGTATAAAATTGCTGACATTGATTGACAAACAATATCAACAAGGGAGCTATTCCGAAACAATAGATTTAATGAAAATCCCGAGAGGTACATATTTTCTACGTTTGGATAAGGGCACGAATTTCCAAATGGAAAAATTATTTATTGTCAGGTAATAAAACTTTATCAGTTTTCCGTTGTCGATAATTTACTTTATTCTCTGTGTATCTTTGTGCATCCTCAGTGAATCTCTGTGTAATTGCCTTCTCGTCAGCATTCCTAAAAATAAACTTTGCGAAACTTTGCGTAAACATAGCGTCCTTTGCGTTTAAACTCTTCTTCCGTCCTTCCGTCTGCGAAACGTAGTAAAAACAAAATAAAAATCCTTTTAAAATATTTTCCATTACGTTCAATTCCCAACAACTAATTTCGTACAGCTCGTTCTTTGCAAATTATTGAGGTAAAAAATCCCCTCTCGAGAGGGGTGTCCCGATTTATCGGGACGGGGTGTGTTTTTTCTATT
>CAZEHW010000078.1:0-13803 GCA_964511865.1 uncultured Hyphomicrobiales bacterium
CTTATAGTTTGCGTAAATATTTCCTTTAGGTCATCGAAGACTGATATCTTCGTTGAAGTTGAGCCGGGATTTATAGCTAGAATTCTCATAATGATTCAAATAAAATAAATATTAATATGAAGCAGCAAGAGCGATTGACATCATTTTACTTCTGTCAGAATCGGCTCTTGATGTTAAAACAATCGGTGCTGTTGCCCCCAAAATAATTGCAGCAACAACTGCATTTCCAAAATAAGTAAAGCTTTTGTATAAAATATTACCGGCTTCTATATTTGGAACTAAAAGTAAATCTGAATCTCCTGCAACCTCACTGACAATACCTTTATGATGAGTTGCTTCTTCTGACACAGCATTATCAAATGCCAGAGGACCGTCAACTATGCAACCTTTTATCTGTTTACGTTTATTCATCATAGTCAGTAATGCAGCGTCAATCGTAGCAGGCATTTTAGGATTAACAGTTTCTACAGCGGCTAATATAGCAACTTTTGGACTATCAACTCCAAGTCTGTGATACAAATCAACTGCATTATTTAAAATTGCAATTTTTTCTTCTAATGTTGGAGCTATATTTTGAGCAACATCAGTTAAAGCAATTAGTTTATGATAATTTGGAGATTCAAAAAATCCGATATGACTTAGCAATTGCCCTTTTCTCAAACCATTATCTTTGTCGAGAATGGCTCTAAGAAAGTCAGCTGTTCCTACCATACCCTTCATCAAAATATGGGCTTTCTGTTCCCTGACCAGCCGAACTGCAATACGGCTGGAATTAGCAGGATTGACTTCATCAATAATCTCAACTTTTGATAAATCAAAATTTATATTTTTAGCGATTTTTTCAATTTCTGATTTATTTCCAACTAAGATTGCATCACAAATTCCTTCTTTGCGTGCATTAGCAACTGCTTCGAGTACCGGTTGGTCTTCGGCAGCAGCAACAGCAATTTTCTTCTTTGTTTTGCTTTTTGCGATTTCGATAAATGTATTTAGTGATTTTAGTATCATTTATTTTTCCTGAATTATTCCAAACTTCCAATTTCAGATTCAACAGCATCAAGGATTTTTCCTGACTTAACCAACTCTTTCATAGTTGTATGGTCTTTATATAATGGCCTGTCAAAATCTAAAAACTCCACATATTCTCTTATAATTTCCTTAGCTTTCTTAACTCCCTTGCCAAAATTAAACTCACGGAAATCAAGTGCCTGTGCTGCTGCCATTAGCTCAATGCCGATTACACCATAAGCATTATCAAGAATTTGTCCATTTTTAATTGCTGTATTCATACCCATTGAAACAAAATCTTCCTGGTCTGCCGCGGCTGGTATTGATTGAATTGATGCAGGTGTTGATAGTATTCTCTGTTCTACTATTAGCATATCAGCTGTATATTGGCTCAGCATCATACCCGAAAACATTCCTGCTCCTTTTGTAAGAAATGCCGGTAAACCAACACTCAAAGCCGGATTCAACAGACGGTTTAATCTTCTTTCTGAAAGAACACTAATCATAGTTATTGCAGCACCTGCCATATCCATTGGTAATGATACAGGTGTTCCCTGGAAATTTGCACCGGATAAAACAACATTGTCATCAGGAATGAAAATCGGATTATCTCCTACTCCGTTTAATTCTGTTTCAACCTGAGAACGAGCCCATCTCAGAGCATCATGAGCCGCACCAATTACCTGTGGTGTAGAACGCATTGAATAAGCATCCTGTACTTTAGTTTTCATCTTTCCGGAAACAAGGTCACTACCTTCAAGTAACTTCTTAATTGATTTTGCACTTCTTTGAGCACCTAAGAATCCTCGTATTTCATGAATTCTTATATCATAAGGTTTCATATTTGCAAGTAAAGCTTCAAGCGACATCGCAGCTGCAATTTCTGCATGCTTAAGTAATCTGTTAAAATCGTAAATATGTATTGCACTCATAGCTGTTAGCAAATTTGAACCATTTATGGTTGCTAATCCGTCACGAGCTTCAAGCCCCGGGATCGGGATTCCGGCTTTTTCAAATGCAACTTTTCCCGGATATAATTCACCTTTAAAATATGCTTGACCTTCGCCCATCATGAGCAATGCAATTTGAGACATAGGTGCTAAATCACCGCAGGCACCAACAGAACCTTTTTGGCAGACATATGGAGTTACACCTTTGTTCAGCATCTCAATTAATGTTTGAGTAATCTCAAGTCTGCAACCCGAATTACCATGTGAATGAACATTTGCACGTCCGGTCATTGCTCCTCGTACATATTCAATCGGTGCTGGGTCACCAATTCCGGCAGAATGATTGTAAACAAGATATTTTTGGAAATCCTTAACCTGATCATCATTTAAAACTATCTCAGAGAACTCTCCAATTCCTGTATTAACACCATACATTATTTCGTGTGCCTGTATTTTCTTTTCAAGCATAGCACGGCACTTGTTTATTCTGCTAATTGATTCGGTATGCAGTTCAACCTTTTCAAAATTTCTTGCAACATTAACTACTTTATCAACGGTTAAATCTGCACCATTCAAAATAATACTCATCTCAAACCTAAAAAATATTAGTAATTAGTAATTGGTAATTAGTAATTGATTAAGCTTTCGCCATCAAAGTACAAATAGCAGCGACATTAACCATATCATCAGCACTGCATCCTCTCGACAAATCGCAAAAAGGTTTTCTCAATCCCTGAACAATAGGTCCAACAGCTTCAGCACCTGCTAAACGTTCCGCAAGTTTATAACCAATATTTCCTGAATTCAAATCCGGGAAAACTAAAACATTTGCTTTGCCGGCAACAGGAGAACCCGGAAATTTTCTTTCCCCGATTGATGGGATTATTGCTGCATCAAGCTGCATTTCTCCATCTGAAGGTATTGCAGGTGCCTTTGTTTTGACAATTTTTGTTGCGTTTTGAACTTTCTCAACGTCAGGATGCGATGCACTGCCATTTGTTGAGAATGAAAGCATTGCGACTCTTGGGTCTTCACCAGTGACAGCTTTAAAATTAGTTGCAGATGATATTGCAATATCCGCAAGCTGAGCTTCTGTCGGATCCGGATTAACTGCACAATCAGCAAAACATAGAAGTTTATCGGGAAAAACCATGACGAAGAAGCTACTGACTATGGATATACCTTCGGCTACTCCAACTGTATGAATTGCGGCTCTCATAACATTTCCCGTTGAAGAAACATTTCCTCCAACAACTGCTTTAACTCTGTCTGTTTCAAGTAATAAACCGGCGAAATATAGTGGGTCTTTTATTGTTTCCTTGGCTTGTTCTAATGTCATACCTTTTGATTTCCTTTTTTCAAAAAGTATTTGAGTGAACTCATCTGCCAAATTTGAATCATCTGGGTTATGAATTGTTATGCCTGATATATTTAGATTGTTATCATTAGCAACTTTAACGATTTTATCGGGATTACCAACCAATAAAGGTTGAGCTATTTTTTCATTCAATAATACAAGAGATGCTCTTAATGTTCTTATGTCATCAGCATCAGGGAAAGCTACTGTATAATTTCTATTTTTAGCTTTCGATCTAATAGAACTTATAAATTCATTCATATTTCTATCCTAAATTATTTACATTATATTTAAAATTTTCTTTTTTATTTTCTATTACTAATTCGTAATTGTTAATTAGTAATTAGTAATTAGTAATTATTTTAGTGCCAAGGTTTTGGAATATTCAGAACAACTCTTACAGTATCTCTTGCAAAGACTAGTTCTTCATTTGTTGGAATGACGTAAACAGCTACTTTACTATCTTCTGTGCTGATTTTCATTTCTTTTCCACCTACAGCTTGCTTGTTTAATTTTTTATCAAGCTTAATTCCTAAGAAATCTAAATTTTCACATGTTTTCTCGCGAATCTGTGGAGAATTTTCACCAATACCTGCTGAGAAACAAAGAGCATCACATGCATTCATTGAAGCCATATAAGCACCAATATATTTTTTAATTCTTTCACAAAACATATCAACAGCTAATTTAGCTCTTCTATCTTGATGTTCTTCGACTTCTTCAAGCAAATCTCTCATGTCATTCGTCAATCCTGAAATACCCAGAACTCCTGAACGCTTGTTGAGAATTGAGAAAACTTCATCAATCGAGGCACCCTCTTTGTGTGATAAATATTCTATAACAGTCGGGTCAATATCACCGCAACGAGTTCCCATCATCAATCCTTCAAGCGGAGTAAATCCCATCGAAGTTGCAATTGAATTTCCTGCTTTTATTGCACAAGCCGATGAACCATTCCCAAGATGTAAAGTGATAATATTACAATTCTCACGTTTTGTGTTAGTAAGAACTCTGTAGCGATATGCGATATATCGATGTGATGTTCCGTGAAAACCATATTTTCTTATTTTGAATCTGCGGTATAACTGATAAGGTATTCCATAAAGGTATACAGTTTCCGGCATAGTGGAATGAAATGCAGTATCAAAAATTGCAACCTGAGGTACGCTTGGTCCAAAAATTTCACGTGAAGCATAAATACCTTTCAAGTTTGCTGGATTATGTAATGGAGCAAGGTCTATACAGTCTTCAATACCTTGGATAACTTCGTTATCTATACGGCAGGAACTCTTAAACTTTTCACCACCATGAACTACCCGATGTCCAATAGCGTGGATATCTTCGAGACCATTAATTCCCGGTATTTCAGATTCAGGAGATGTTACCCATTTCATAATATAATTAAGAGCAGCTCTGTGGTCACGCAAAGGAAGAGCTTCTTTAATTGCTTGTTTGCCTTCAGCCTGGAAAGTTATTAATGATTGACTACCAAGTCGTTCTATTAGTCCTTTTGCAAGCTGTTTATCCTGGTCCTTTTCAATTCTTTCCATATCTGTATCGATGATTTGAAATTTCATTGAAGAACTACCACAATTAAAAACAATAACATTCATAATTTAGTCCTTTTTAAAATAAAAAAAATATTTTCAAAATTATTTATTTTTTACAAATAAAGTTGATTCAGTTAAGTAACAAAATTTAATTATATACTTTTCAATAATTTACCTTTTTGTAAACTTCAAATATATGGAAAAACATTTAATCCTTAAAAAATCTAACTATGAATATTAATTTTCAAATTAATGTAAGCCACTATTATACATCAAATTAAGGTATATCTCTATGATATTAAAAATGCAAGTCGTATGTAACCAACATGTGTTGTAAATTAATACTTAAGTTTTTTCGTTATTTTTGTATAATTAATAACTTGAATGAATTATATGATTATAAAAAAAGATTTTCTTGAAGAATTGAATTCAAAACCCATACTTTTTGATGGAGCTATGGGAACAGAAATTTATAAAAGGGGTGTGTTCATCAACAAGTGTTATGATGAGTTAAATCTCACGAATCCTTCTTTAATTAAGCAAATTCATAATGATTATAAAATGGCCGGGGCTGATGTTTTAGAAACTAATACATTTGGTGCTAACAGATATAAATTGAAAAATCACCAATTGCAGGATAAAGTATTTCAAATAAATTTCGAAGCCGCAAAAATCGCAAAAGAAGTTGCAGGAGATGAAATTTTTGTTGCGGGTGCTTTAGGACCATTGGGTATTCAGATGGAACCTCTTGGACCTTTGTCAAGGGAAGAAGCCGTGGAAGCATTTAAAGAGCAAGCAATAGGATTGCTTGAAGGTGGCGTTGATTTGTTTGTTTTAGAAACTTTTATTTATCCTGATGAATTAAACCAAGCCATCAAAGCTTTGCGAATGATTTGTGGTTTACCGATTATAGCAATGATGACAATTGATGAAGCCGGTAATTCATTGACAGGGGCTTCTCCCGAAGTTTTTATTAAGGAGTTGGAATCATATGGAGCCGATGTTATTGGTGTTAACTGTACAGTTGGTCCTCACAGAATGTTGAATTGGCTGGAAAATTCCAGGGCATTTACAAAATTACCTTTATCAGTTATGCCAAATGCCGGAAAGCCTCGTAATATTGACGGAAGAAATATATACATGACATCACCTGAATATCTTGGCGAGTATGCCAAACACTTTATTCAAAGTGGTGCAAATATTATTGGAGGATGCTGTGGAACAAGTCCTGAACACATTAAGGCAATGAGGAATGCTATTAATGCTATTCGACCGAATTTTCAGAAAATCAATTTAAAAAAAGTTGAAACCATTGAATTACCAGATGTGAAAATCATTGAACAGGAAAATAAATCCAGATTAGCCAGCAGGGTTAAAAATGGTCATTTCATAAAAATAGTTGAGCTTTTAGCTCCTCATGGTGTATCTGCAATTAAAGAAATTGATAAAGCAAGACAACTTTATTTTCAGGGAATTGATGCGATTAATATTCCTGATGGTCCCAGAGCTAGTGCAAGAATGTCTGCGTTGTCACTGGCTTTACAAATTCAAAGGGATGTTGGCATAGAAGCTGTTTTGCATTATGTGTGTCGAGATAGAAATGTTATTGGTATTCAGTCAGACCTTTTAGGGGCTTATGCTCTTGGTATTAAAAATGTTTTGGCTATAACCGGTGACCCCCCAAAACTTGGGAACTATCCTGATGCAACAGGTGTGTTTGACGTAGATTCAATAGGATTAGTAAATATTTTAAGCAGATTAAATCATGGTTTGGATATTGCTGGAAATCCTATAGGAACACCATCCGCATTTTTTGTAGGAGTTGGAGCAAACCCCGGAGCGATTAATTTGGACGAAGAAATTAAACGTCTTGAATGGAAAATTGATGCAGGTGCGGAGTTTATTATTACTCAACCTGTATTTGATTTGAATATTCTCGAAAAATTTATTAAAAGAATAGAGCATATAAGAAGACCGTTAGTAGCAGGTCTTTGGACACTCACTTCAATTCGTAATGCCGAGTTTATGAACAATGAAGTGCCGGGATGTGATGTTCCTGAAGATATAATGGGGCGCATGAGAAAAGTTGAAGATAATAAAGAAAAAAGCATGCAGGAAGGGATAATAATTGCAAGAGAAACTCTCGAAAAAATGAAAGAATCAATCCAAGGTGTTCAGATATCCGCACCATTTGGAAGAATTCAAACAGTATTCGATGTACTAGATGGATTTACTTTATAAAATTAAATATTGATATAAAATATGAACTCAAAAATTGAATTAATTAAAGCTGATATTACCAAACTTGAGGTTGATGCTGTTGTTAATGCAGCGAACAAATTCCTTAAAGGTGGGGGCGGAGTTGACGGTGCAATTCACAGGGCTGGAGGAGCAATCATTTACGAACAATGTCTGCTTATTATTGATAAGATGGGTGGCGAGTTACCTGTTGGCGAAGCCGCTATCACTCAAGCAGGTAATATGCCATGCAAATATGTCATTCATACAGTAGGACCTGTTTGGAAAGGTGGTAGTAAGGGTGAAGACAGATTTTTAACAAAAGCATACCGCAGTTCATTGCAACTTGCAGTGGATTTCGGTTTGAAAACAATTGCTTTTCCGAATATTAGCACAGGAATCTACGGCTATCCAAAAGAAGAAGCAGCAAATGTAGCTGTGAAAGAAATTGAAAGATTTTTATCTGAAAATGATTTTATCGAAAAAGTTATTTTCTGTTGTTTCGAAGATGATAATTACGAGTTTTACAAAAATCTACTTGAATCCAAATAATGATTGTTTTTAAGAAATATATATCAATTTTATTTCTGGGATTTGTCATCCTGAGCTTGTCGAAGGATGCTGTATCTCAAGATAAAACTATTAGAATATTAAATTCTGACGTTATGGCAGGAAGTAATCCACCCGAAGGGCCAATGCGAGAGTACCGGGGTAATGTTCGATTGATGCATGGTGATGTTTTAGTTACATCAGATGTAGCTTATCAGTATTTTAATCAAAACAAAGCAGATTTAGAAGGAAATGTTATAATAAAACAAAATGATATGGTATTGAAAGCACCGACAATAAATTATGAAGGGAACACAGGGATAGCTACTGCTCCGAGAAATATTTCAATTGTTGACAGCAATGTAACGCTTACAGCAAATCGAGGTACATATAATACAAATAATTTAATAGCTGATTTTATAGGTAATGTAATTATTTCAGATGAGTCTGTAACAATAACAACAAAGAAAGCTAAATACAATAGGAAAACTCTGGAGAGTGATGCCACCGGAGATGTAGTCGTAGATGAAGATTCGGTAAGGATTACATCAAATATTCTTCATTACAACAGACGAACAAGGGAAAGCCGCAATTATGGCAATGTTATTATCAAGAGTAAATATAATAATGTTTATTTAACCGGCGATACTGTTATCAATATCCCACAGAAAAAATATACTAATGCAACTGGAAAACCTGTATTTTTTCAAATTGATTCAGCACGTAAAAATGAAGATGGATTATTTTTCCCTGATTCATACAAGAAAAACGAATTTGAATATGATACACTGACAATTTCTGCAGATAGTATGGAAGCCATAAGAGGAGTTGAAGAAGAAAAATATATTTTTAATGGGAACGTTCAAATCGTGAGAGGGAATGTTTTTGCCCGTTCTGAAAAAGCAATATTTTTTAAAACAAGTGATATGTTCTTTTTAGAAGGAAATCCAATTGTTTGGTATGATTCCACTCAGCTTCATGGTGATTCAATTATTGTTTATGTTCCTGATAATGAGTTAAGTATGATACATTCTTTCGGAAATGCACTGGCGGTTTCGAGAGATGATTCAAACGATTTAGTAAGGAAAAATCAGATTGTCGGATACTCCATAAAAATTTTTTTTGAAGAGAAAAAAATAAAACGAATAGAAGGATTTGGAGATTCAAAAAGTCTATACTTCATGTCGTCAGATGAAGGAAACGATGGGGTGGACCTGACAAGTTGTGATAGTCTCAATATATATTTTGAAGAAGGCAAACCTGTTGATATACTTTGGCTGGGAGCAGTGCAAGGGAAATTCTTCCCGGAAAACATGGTCTGGGACAAAGTAGAAAGCTACTTTCTGCCTAACTACAGATGGAGGGAAGATAAGCCGAGAAAGAAAGTTTTAAAAACAGTGAAAAGTTTATAAAGTTTGTAAAGTTCATAAAGTTTATAAAGTTCATAAAGTTAGTAAATAACATTGAGGGAAAGAAGATGAAGTTTGATAGGTTTGAAGATATTGTAGCTTGGCAAAAAGCTAAAATCCTTACTATTTCAGTATACAACTTATTTTCCAATAGTAAAGACTTTGGATTTAAAGACCAAATTCAAAGAGCATCAGTTTCAATAATGAATAATATAGCGGAAGGATTTGAGAGGAAAAGCAATAATGAATTTAAACAGTTTTTATTCATTGCCAAAGGTTCGTGTGGCGAAGTACGTTCTATGCTACATTTAGCTAAAGAACTTCACAAAATAAGTGATGAAGTTTTCTCGAATTTATATAATCTATCTAAAGAAATATCTAAAATTCTCAGTGGATTAATAAAATCTTTATAAACTTTACAAACTTTCTACTTTACAAACTTTACAAACTTTATAAACTTTACAAACTTTCTACTGATTTAGTGCCTGAAATGCCTCAATCCCGTAAATACCATCGCAATATTATTTTCGTCTGCCGCTTTGATTACTTCCTCGTCACGTACTGAACCACCGGGTTGAATTACTGCTGTAGCACCTGCTTCAACTGCATGTAAAACACCATCGGCAAATGGGAAGTAAGCATCAGAACCTACAACTGAACCCTTTAAATCAAGTCCCATTAATTTTGCTTTTTCGACTGCAATTCGAGCCGAATCAACTCTTGACATTTGTCCTGCTCCGATTCCCAAAGTTCGGTCATGAGATGTATAAACTATTGCATTTGACTTTACATGCTTAGTAACCTTCCATGCAAACATCAATGCTTTCATTTCCTCTTCAGTTGGCTGGCGTTTTGTAACAACTTTCAGTTTCTCTTCATCGAACAATAACGTATCTGTTGTTTGAATAAGATAGCCGCCTGCTACGGATTTCACATCATATTTAATTGCTTTTCTCAGGTCATCAAAATCAACAGTAATTAATCTTCTGTCTTTTTTCTTCATTAGGATTTCGAGTGCTTCATCGGAATATTCCGGTGCAATTAGAACTTCGGTAAATATGCTGTGAATTGTTTCTGCAGTTTCTTGGTCAACGGTACGGTTCATTGCAATTATTCCGCCAAAAGGAGAAACGTTATCAGTCGCAAATGCTTTATGATATGCTTCTGTCAAAGTATCTGCTGTTCCAACACCGCAAGGATTTGTATGTTTGATTATGGCAACTGTCGGCTCTTCAAACTCGAGAATTAATTTTGCTGCGGCATCTATATCAATGATATTATTGTTTGATAATTCCTTTCCATGTAATTTTTTGAAAATATTATTAAAATTTCCGTAGAGCATAGAGCTTTGATGTGGGTTTTCCCCATACCTTAAAGTCTGCTCAAGCGGCATACCTAAAGTTAATTTATCAGGAAATTCGATGTTGTTATATTCCCTGAAATATTTTGATATGATTGAATCATAATAAGCAGTATGTCCAAATACTTCTCCTGCCAGTTTAGCTCTGTATTCTTCATTGATGCAATTATTGTTTTTCTGAAGCATTGAAATAATTTCATTGTATCTGGCAGGGTTTACAACAGGAGCTGACCACAGATAATTCTTTGCGGCAGAGCGAAGCATTGTTGGACCTCCGATATCAATATTTTCAACAAGTATTTCATGATTACTGCCTCTTGCTAAAGTTTCTTCAAATGGATATAGATTGACAACAAGCAAATCAATTGATTTAATATTTAGGTCTTTCATTTGGCTGACATGACTGTCAACATCCAATCTTGCCAGTAAACCTGCATGAACATTTGGATGTAGTGTTTTCACACGACCGTCCATAATCTCAGGAAAACCTGTTAATTCGCTGACACTTTTGACAGGAATATCCAAGTCCTTAAGCAGTTTGGCTGTACCTCCTGTTGAATATATTTCAATTCCCATTTTAACTAATTCTTCAGCAAATTCTATTAGTCCTGTTTTGTCAGAAACGGAAATCAATGCAGTCTTCACTTGATAATTATCAGTTCTTATCATTTTTATTATCCTTTATTTATATTCAAATTATTATTTTTATCTATTATGAAAATGCAATTTATAACTTATTGAAGTTATTTCAGCTTTGAAATTTTAACATTTTTTCCAACAAAGGCAAAGCTTCACCAGCAAGATAAAAAGAACCGGATATGATAGTAGGTTTTCTAGATTGAATTGCATACTTCACAGCTTCAGAAACATTAGGTTTGATAACAATCTTTCTGAATTGTAATTCTTCGGCAATCTCTTTTAATTTCTGAACTTCCAATGCCCTATCTATCTGTGGTCTTGTTAGAATTAACTCATCACAAAAAGGTTCAATGATATTAAGATTTGATTTAATATCTTTATCAGCCATTCCTCCATAAACGAAATTCCATTTTTCCATATTTGGACGATGCAGTTTTAAAGTCTCCACGAGTTTTGATATTGCCCCCGGATTATGCCCTGTATCCAAGATAAACACGTCATCCTGAGCATGTCGAAGGATGTCATTATAAGTTGGGATTTGGGATTTGGGAGTTGCGAGTTTACAATCTTCTCTACCAGCCCCCAGCCCCCAGCCCCCAGTCCCCAAAATACGGTTCTCGGTTCTCGGTTCTCGGTTCTCGGTTATTCTGACTTCCGACTTCTGACTTCTGACTTCTGACTTCAGTCTTCTGCCTTCTTGGAAAAAAGGTTCTATCCTTCCCCTCAATCCTGTATTACTTATTAATTTAAGCATCCCATTTCGAATGTCATGTTCATTAATCAGATATCTATTTTTTAACTTGAGTTTTTGGTTTTGAGTTTTAACTTCTTTACTGTCAACTGTCAACTGTCGACGGTCAACTGTTAAAAAGTCAATGGCTGTTAAAACTTCAGCTACATTTCCCAATTGATGTTCACCTGCAAGACCTATTGTAATATTTTTAATTGATGTTTCTTTAAATTTCAAATCGAATGTTTGTGAAAAGTCAGGATTGTAAATATGATTTTCAAACAAACATAGTTCACTGCTGTCAAAAAGTTTTGATTTAAGTTCATTTGCTTTATCCAAAAAGACATTTTTTACACTAATGGGATATTTAGCAATTACTACAGGAGTATTTTCTTTGATTATTCCCGCTTTTTCGAATGCAATTTCTTCCAAAGTGTTCCCTAAATATTCTTTGTGGTCCAAGTCAATTGATGTTATTATTGATAGCAGTGGAGATAATATATTTGTCGAGTCAAATCTGCCGCCCATACCGGTTTCGATTATTGCTATATCAACATTATTTTTGGCGAAGTGTTCGAATGCCATGACAGTAGTTATTTCAAAGAAAGTACAACCCCATTTTTCCTCTCCAATCAACAACTTTTCCGCAAGTTCCACCATTTCATCGCCTGATATGTCGGTGTGATTGATTCTTATTCTCTCATTAAAATTCAACAAATGAGGTGAAGTATTCAAACCAACCTCATATCCTGCTTCCATTAGAATTGAAGCCAGCATAGCACATACAGAACCTTTGCCATTTGTTCCGGCGACGTGAACAGATGGAAATTTCAGGTGCGGACTACCAATATATTCCGATAACTTCAACGTTCTTTCGAGTCCCGGCTTAATGCCAAATCTTTGCAAAGAGAATAATTTATTTAATATTTTTTCTTTTTTGCTCATTTAATTATAATTCTTAAAAATATTTTATTTATTTTGCACAAACTTAAGAAAAGATTGACAATCAAAATGGTGTGAATTATGTTAGAAAATACTTTAAAAGATAAAATTATTTGGATTACCGGTTCAGGAAAAGGCATTGGTTCTGCGTTAGCAAGGAAATTAAGGCAAACAGGAGCAACTCTGATACTAAGTTCTACTAATCAGAAAAGTATGAAGAAGATTATGCCGGAGTTTGCAGAATACCCTAAAGTGTTCTTTCTTCCTTTTGACTTACGTTCAGAAGAACAAATCAACAGAACATTTGAAAAGATAAAATTGACTCTCGGGCAAGTTGATATTCTAATTAATAATGCCGGTACAGGAAAATTTGCTCCTTTTGTTGATTTAACAGTAGAAGACATGAGCAATATGTTTGATACAAACTTCAAAGGATTATTTATTCTTACAAAAAAAATTCTTCCGGGGATGCTCGAAAGAAAAACCGGAGTAATTATCAATATTCTTTCCGTTGTTTTAAAAAAGATTTTTGTAGGTTCTTCTTTATATGCCGCTTCAAAAGCGGCTGTACTTGCTATGGATAGGTCATTACGTGAGGAAGTCAGGAGAGAAGGGATTAAAATAATTGACGTTTTCCCAGGTGCCACAGAAACGGATATATGGACTGAAAAACAAAGAGAAAAACACGGTGCAAGAATGATGCAACCCGAAGATGTAGCGGATGCAATAGTGAATATTATTAATTTGTCAATTAACGACAGATTGATGGTTGAGGAGATAGTATTGAGACCACAGGGTGGAGATTTGTAATTCAATTAGGAATTGGGAATTGAAAATTGAAAATTGATAATTGATAATGGAAAATGAACTCTAAACTCCTAACTCCTAACTCCTAACTCACAAATGATAACCACATACCTCGACAAGCTCAGGATGACATTTCTTTTTGTCAACCCGTTAATTGTCCTTATTTTTGCTGATGTTTTATTTGTAATTAAGAATATGGACAATCAGGATACAGACAGAAAAAAAGTAATTTTGAGCGGGATACAGCCATCGGGTAAACTGCAC
>CAZEHW010000079.1:0-13733 GCA_964511865.1 uncultured Hyphomicrobiales bacterium
TGATTTAATAATCGAAGAATAGTTTTTATATTTTGCATCAATTTTATCTTTATCTTTTGTATTAGTTAGTAAATCAAAATTATGGGATCTGTCTAACAATAATAATATTTGTTCTAAATGACGAAAATAATGATTAAAATAAATATGGAATTTGCTATCAAAAACATTATAAATTTTAAAAATCTTTAAATCCTCATCACTAATTTTATTAAAAACATTATATTTATCCTTATTAATTGAATAATTCAAATTTATTTGAATAGTAGCACGATCTTTATCTTCATATCCTTGAGAACCAGAATTATTGATATATTTATGGTAACAAAGAGCATCATATATTTTTTCAAGTTCTTCGCGCATAAAAGTAAAAAATTTCCTGCTTTTAACACGTTCGTTAAAAAAAATATCTTTTGTAATGTCCTGTTGTGTTTTTATCATATTGAAGAAAGTATTTTCAAATCTTTGATGTTCAAAAACTTTTCTTGTCTCAGATAATTCTTCAATCTGATTTTGAATTTCTTTAGACTGGAGTCGAATAGCTAAAAAGAACAATAAAACACCAGCTAGTGCCCATAAAGAACCAACAATACCACCGAAGAATTCTCCATATTTTGATAAATCATTTAAAGAACAAAAAATGTAGATCCAATTTAACACATTAATAAATGGTGATAATAAAATCAATATTCCAAGAATTATTAAAATTATTGCTGGGATTATAATAACGAGGTCAATCTTTTCAAATTTCATATACAAAAATAATTATTTATAAAATCCATCCCTAATCTTATCCCATTCATTATTTCCTTCATAAGAAATTTCATACCCAGATAAATAAGATTCAGTTATACCACCTACATATGTTATTGGTTTAAGATATTTTGGTAACAACCATTTGTTTTTTAACATTTCATTGAATACTTCCATAATATCCTTATTTTGTTGTTGAGCAACAAATAAATTTGTATTATTACTCAACCTTTCAAATATCTGATTAGCAATTTCATAATCCATGTTTAATTCCCTATTTTTTGAAAAATATTTTTATTCAAACTTATGAATTATAATTGTTCAATTACAAACAAGTTTCTCACAAACAATGAATAACATTTGTGGAAAATTAAATTACAAGTAACTGGTTTTCAATTAAATCTTACTCCCTCTCCACTTCCCCATTCACCTTAACCCTAACAACCTCCACTGCTTCTAAGCCTTCGTTGTCAATGGCTTTGATGGCTATTGTGTGCTGTCCGGGTTCGAATTTGTGGGTTTGTACGCCGTCTTTGTCGAGCATGATGTTTGCATTGAATTTCTTTTCTTCGTCAAAAGAGAAGTCCCAGGAATAGAACTCGATGCCGGAATCGCTTTCGCCCGCGGCTGTGAATTCGATTTCACGGAATTGGGTTTTTGCTTTGCCGGGAACTGGAGCCGAGGCATGGTCGCAGGATATCAGGAAGAGGAATAATATGATTAAGAGGGATTTCATTTATTTTTAAAAGCATCTTCTAAATTTTTATAAGCTTCCTCTAAAATCGCTCCCATATTATTATTAGGTTCTAAGTCCATTTTATAATATACCGGAATATCATTAACAATTGGTGTATATATGAATAGCTGAGAATCTCTTAATGTTAAATCTATTCGATATTGATATTTGTCACCAATAATTGTTCCATCATAGGTTATATCGCCTTCAACTACATAAGAATTTAATTTTTTCACAAATTTTGTAAAAACTTCAATTTGCTTTACTTTCTCAATTTTAAAATAAATAGTTATAACTAAAATCGTATCGTTAACTGAACGTATATATATATTACCAGTTTCGAGCCCTAAAATTTTCCTATAAAGTTTATATTTATTTTTAATTGTTGTGTATTTTGTACTATCATATTCATGATATGAAGTATCACTTGATTGTAGTCTATAGCCAGCCTGATTGACTTTTTGCTCTATTTCTATCCATGAACGTTTCGGGTTAAAATATAAATCCTTACTGAAATCATAAATTTTTGGTTTCCCAGAAAATAAAATAATTGGGCTGAGAAAAAGTATTATAAACACTGTCTTTTTCATATTCCCTCCAGATTATTTTTTATTAAGGCTTTTTTCTTTTAATGACTTTTTATCTTTCATATCACTTTGTTTTCTTATAATGACTTTAGACCCACAAAAATCTTCTAATTTGCTTCTTACATTCCAATATTCAGTATAACTATCATGCGTGTCATCACCAAGAACAACTATTTGTTCAGGCTGATTGCCTGCCATGAACATATAACCTGCACCAAGAAATAATGATGGAGTTGCTATAATTATCTGATTGGTAGTATCAATATTTAACCGCCAAGTAATATGATAATTTCTTGTTGAAAGTGCTAATGTCTTATCTGAAGACTTATATTGAATTAGATTGCTGATGTTTGCCATGTTCGATTCTAAAAGCAAACCTTCTTCTTGCATTATTTTAGCAATTTCGGATTTTATACTCGATTCAGGTTTTGGGCAAGGAAAAGTGTTGTCAATTACTGCATTAGCACATGAATATAATGATAATGATAAAATAAAAATTGAAAATAAATAAATATATTTTTTCATAAACACCTCCAAATAATTATTTGAACATCTGCAAATTTAACAATTAATAATTATATTTCAAAGTAATTCTTACCTGACCGTGAATAACTAAATTGTCGTCATTGTGATTAACTATAAACGGTTCGCTGTCCATTTTTCGCATTATTTCGAGGTTGTCGCCGAGTATTAATTGGTTCATATTTCTCTTAGTTTAAAAGTTCAAAAGTTCAAAAGTAAAAAGCTTAAAGCTAAATGCATAATGTAAAATGCAAAATGCATAAAGCTAAAAGTTTAGTTAATTTTGAAAAAAGGAAATTAAAAGCAATTGTTAATTGTCAATTGTTAATTGTTAATTCCTAATACCTAATTCATAATTCCTAATTCTTAATTCGTAATTACTTACTGCGCCCAAGCACAAATATACAACTCCGAAGGATAAACCATCAATGGATGAGTTGGTAAAACTCTTACTGTAAAACCTTGAACTCCTGTATCTGAACATGTGTAGGAACCTTCGTAATAATGATTTTTCTCTTCAGAACGGACTAATTTCAAAGTTTCAAAATTAGTATTTACAAGTTCTCCCAAATGGTCAACCGAACCATAGTAAACCTGAACGATTACATCTTTTGGAGTGAGATTGCCAAAAGTTACATTAGCTGATACTTTAATTGGTTTTCCAATATAATTTTCCCCGTTTTCTTCCATCGAAACATCAAGAATTTCAACATTTGCCCATTCTTTTCTTACTGCATCTTTCCATTCTTTGAATAAATTTGCACTGGCAGCATTGTCTTTGGTTAAAATTGAATAATTTTTTAAAGCATTAAGATAAAACATATTCGCATAGTCTTTAACCATACGCTCACTGGAAAACCGTCCTGCATTAGTTCTTATTGTTTCTTTAATAAAGGAAACCCATTTATCGGGAGTTTTATTTGATTTTTCCCTTTCGTAAAACATTGGTATAATAACCTGCTCAAGCATGTCGTAAAGAGCTCCGGCTTCGACAATATTTTGTTCATCATAGGTATCATATTCTTCTCCATGACCTATCGAAAAACCATTTTTGCCATTAAAAGCTTCATCCCACCAGCCGTCAAGAATACTGAAATTAAGGCATCCGTTCAATGCCGCTTTCATACCGCTGGTACCGCTTGCTTCCATTGGTCTTACGGGTGTATTCAGCCAAATATCACATCCTTTAACCATATATCTTGCAATAACAGTATCATAATCCTCTAAGAAAACTACATGTTTTTCGAGGTTATATTCACGTACCTTTTGAATGATTGATTGAATAACTTCCTTTCCCTGAACATCATGCGGATGTGCTTTTCCGGCAAGAACAATTTGGACTGGCTTATCGAATTTTTTAAGAATGGTTGCCAGTCTTTCCATATCTGTAAATAATAATGTTGCCCTCTTGTAAGTTGCAAATCTTCTTGCAAAACCAATGGTAAGAGCATCGGGGTCTAAATATTCATTTATTTTACTAACCTGTTCCGGTGGTAAGTGTCCTTTTTGACGACGTTTGAGGTACTCTCTGGCGAAAAGAACCAAACGAACACGGCGCCTTGTTTTTTCCCGCCATAACTCTTCAGATGGAATTGCATCAATTTTATTCCAAATTACCTGATTGTCTATTTCAGTTCTCCACTTTGGAGAAAAATATCTGTCAAACAATTCTGTGAATTCACGTGCAACCCATGTCATAGTATGAATACCATTTGTTATATGCTGAATTGGAATCTCATCAACAGGGAAGCATTTCCAAATATTTTGCCACATTTTTCGAGCAACTTCACCGTGTAACTTACTAACCCCATTGTGGTAAGAAGTCAATTTCAATCCCAAAACAGTCATTGAAAAATCTTCGTTAGGGTTGTTTTCGTCAATTTGTCCCAAATGGAAAAAGTAATCCTTTGGCAAACCGAGATTCGGGTAATAGCTTCGGAAATAATCTTCCATTCTGGCAATCTTGAATGTTTCGTTTCCCGCAGGGACAGGAGTATGAGTTGTAAAGATAGATGTTGCTTTCGTTATTTGTTTAGCTGAACGGAAATCAAGATTGTATTGTTGCATATACATATGAGTGCGTTCAAGAAGGGCAAAAGCCGCATGTCCTTCATTGATATGAACTGCTTCCGGCAAGATATTCAGTGCTTTTAAGAGTCTCATTCCACCAATGCCAAGAATAATTTCCTGTTGAATTCTTGTTTCACGAGTTCCACCATAAAGTTGGTCTGTAATATCTCTGTATTCCTCTAAAACGTTAGGTCCGATATTTGTATCTAAGAGATATAAAGGAATTTTACCAATTTGCATTTTCCATACTTGAGCCCAGGCTTTTCCTTTCGGAAGGTCAACTTCGATAAGTAAAGGTTCCCCATCCTCTTTTTTTTCAAGAATTAAAGGCATGGAGTAAAAGTCATTATAAGGATAATACTCGTTTTGCCAGCCGTGTTGAGTCAGTCTTTGCCGAAAATAGCCCTGTTGATAGAGCAAACCTACTCCTATAAGATTAAGTCCCAAATCGCTGGCACTTTTCAGATGGTCACCTGATAATATCCCCAGACCACCGGAATAATTGGGGAAGCTTTCGTTAATACCGTATTCAGTACTGAAATAGGCAATTGTTCCTTTTGGTTTATCCTCAATATTATCATACCAGCTTGTTGATTTCATATAAGCATTAAATCTTTTATATATGTAATCCAAAAATGAAGTAAAGTCTGTTTGCTCCGCCAGACGGTTCAAACTATCACTAGATAATTTATTAATCATCTGTACAGGATTATGATTAACGTCTTCCCACAGTTCCCTGTCGATTCGTACAAATAATTCTTTTGCTTCAGAATTCCAGCACCACCAGTAATTATATGCCAGTTCTTTCAAAGTTGATAGTCTTTCAGGTAAATGCGCTGTAACAATAAAATCATGTACCGGTTTCATAAGTTTTTCTCCATTTTTAATCAAATCATTAGATTATAAAATATAAAGTTATAATAATAAATCAAATTTTCAAAATAATAATAATAAAATATTTTTTTTAGATATTTACAACAATTTTCGTAAATTAATGTTTGTTTTAAAAAAATTTTGAAATTTATTTATTTGGAGGTAATAAATGGCATTCAGAGATAGTTTTTCAACAGAAGAATGGAGAACATTACAATTCGCCCATTTTTGGATTTTTCAGGCAGTAGCCGGTGTTGATATGAAGATTGATACTGAGGAAAAAATTGCTTTACAAAACATTATGGAAAATGGTTCAAAATTCGAAAATCCATTAGCACGGGAAATCATGATGGGTATTGAATTCAATATTGAAGGTATAACAGCTGCGTTTACAGATGATAAAAGAAGTATTGAGCAAGGTTTAATTAATGTGGCAGATTTACTTGACGCTAAGATAGACAAGGAAATTGCTCTTGTTTATAAAAAAACTTTATTGGCAATAGGAATTGCTATAGGTCAGGCTTCAGGTAAATTGTTTTCGGCTAAATTTAAAGGATTCAGGTTTATTTCTTAGAGTTTCTGAAGATGATTTGCAAAAGCCACCGTTGCTGAATGAAATTTTGCTTTCTTTCTCAAATTAATAATTATTGATTGAAAATCTGGAAACAGAATTTATAAATATTTGTACAGATTTCGAATTAGGCATGGATTTATCATCCATGCTTTTATCGAAAAATGAAGTTATTGCTATTCCCACTGATACTGTTTATGGTTTAATTTGTAGTATTAATAGCATATCTGCAATACAAAGAATATATACTATCAAACACAGGTCAATTAAAAAACCTTTGGTTGTTTTTTGTAAATCCATTAAAGAAATTGAAGACCTATGTATAGATATACCGAATATTTTCTATAAATTAACCGAAAAATATTTACCGGGACCATTAACATTAGTTCTTAAGAAAAGCAGTATTGTTCCTGAAACAGTTACATGTGGAATGGAAACAATTGCTGTAAGAATACCTGATTATGATTTTTTAAATAAGCTTCTTAACAAACTCGATTATCCATTAGCCAGTACATCTGCAAATCTTTCAGACAATAAATCCTTAGTAATTGCATCTGATGTTTTAAATTCTTTTTCGGGTCAAATACCTTTGGTTATTGATGGAGGCAAATGTCCATTGAGTATTGAATCCACAATTATAGATATATCGGGAAAAGACGTAAAAATTTTAAGAGAAGGTGTTATTAAGAAAATCGAATTGATTGATTATTTAAATAAATAATGTAAAATTAACGGCTTTTTTTATAAATTACATAGAATTGAGTGCAATAATAAAAAAATGATTGAGCGTGAAGTAAAAATAGTTAACAGGGCGGGATTACATACGAGACCTGCGGCTTCTTTAGTGAAACTGGCGGCAAGATTTAATTCTGAAGTAACTTTGATTCGAGATGGATTCACCATAAATGCAAAGAGCATTATAGGAGTGATGACATTAGCAGCTGAGAAGGGTAGCAGACTATTACTTCAGGTAGAGGGTGATGATGAAGCTAATGCAATTGATGAAATCTGTGATTTATTTAGTTCTGGGTTTGGTGAAGATTAAAATATAAATGAGTAGATTATGCTAAAAAATGTTGTAATAAATAATAATAATGGACAACTAATTCAGAATATTCTGAAGGGAATACCATCATCTCCGGGGTTGGCTCATGGTAAAGCTGTTATTTTACAACCTGAAACATTAGTATTTCCTTCTGATAAAGTTGACAAAGAGTTAATACCTGAAGAATTGCAAAGACTCGAAACAGCGGTTAATGACTTAATTCAGGAATTTGTTAGTGCGTTGAGCAAAGTCAAAGATGAGGCAAAAAATGTAGCTTCTGTCCTTGAATCAGACCTTATGATTTTGACTGATGAAACATTTCTAAAGAAAATCAGAGACAGAATCAATAATGGATTGTCTACTGAAAATGCAATTATTCAGGAGTTTGACAATCAAATGCATTTTCTGCTTAAAGCTAATGACCATATATTGAGAGAAAGATCTCTTGAACTTGAGCATATAAAAGAGAGGTTAATTTCAGTTCTTCGTAATAGGTGTATTTTTTATGGAAGTGGTAAAAATGCAATAGTTGTTGCTCAGTCATTAACTCCAACAGATATTGTAAATTTCAAGGAAGCCGGAGTTTTAGGATTTATAACAGAAGTAGGCGGAATAACTTCACATAGCTCAATACTGACAAGAAGTTTTGAATTACCTGAAATAATTGGATTGAAAGATGCAACTAATATTATCAAAAATGATTACAAATTGATAATAGACGGATATACAGGAACTGTTACCGTTAATCCTTCAAAGAAATCAGTTTCACTTTTTATTTTAAAAAAACAAAAAGAACAGGAAAATAAGAAACAACTTGGTGAATTAGTGAAATTAGATTCTGTAACTGTTGATGGCAGAGCAATTAGATTGATGGCTAATATCAACGTGGTTGAGGATATGGAAACGGCGATAATTTATGGAGCAGAAGGGATAGGTTTGGTCCGGTCGGAGCAGTTAATAATAACTAAGAATTCAATTCCAACAGAGGAAGAGCAATATGATTGGTATAAATCATTAGCAGATACTATTTATCCTGAGTCTGTAACTATTAGGGCATTTGACATTGGAAGCGACAAATACTCAGAAGGGATGCCGAAGCATGAACAGAATCCTGCACTTGGTTTTAGGGGAATTAGGTTTTTATTGCACAGAGATGATATTTTTCGCTCACAAATAAGAGCTATTTTAAGAGTATCAAAAAATAAAAATGTACGTTTTATGCTTCCAATGATTACGTGCTATAATGAAGTCGAAAAATCTGTCAAAATCATTGATGAATGTAAAAATGAATTAATGAATGAAGGAATTCCATTCGACTCGGAAATGCCTGTGGGTGTGATGATAGAAACACCTGCAGCAGCAATCCTGTCTGAAAAAATTGGTTCATTTGTTGATTTTTTCAGCATTGGAACCAATGATTTAACTCAATATACTTTAGCAGTTGACAGGACTAATGAATTTGTCTCGTCTTTATATGATTCATTTCACCCTACTGTACTAAGCTTGATGAAATTAACGGCTGATGCAGCCAAAAAGTATGGAATCCCGGTTTCTGTTTGCGGGGAAATGGCAGGACATTCAGCCGCAACTGCACTTTTGATTGGAATGGGTATTAATGAATTAAGTGTTTCACCTCCGATGTTACTTGAATTGAAAAAAAGAGTAAGGGAAATTGACTATGAAGAGTCAAAAAAATTGGCTTATGAAATATTAAAAATCGCTGATTGTGAAAATATTAGAAAAAAATTGAGTTTCAGTTCTGAAGAAAGTCTGTAAATTTGTAAATATTTTTAAATGTATATAAATTTTTATAATTAATGAAAATAAGTTATTTAATATTATTTTTTCTTGTAACATTAAATTTTTGTTTGTCTGCTAATGATTCAACAAATGTTGGATTAATCAATAATTCTGAAAAATTCATGAATCTTATTCAAAAAAATAATTTTAAAGAAGCTTTTGAGTATTTTGATTCAACTATGAAGATTGCTTTTCCAATTGAAAAATTCAAATCCACATGGGAAGGTATAGAATCTCAGGTTGGAAAATTAGAAAAATTTGTAAAAAAAGAATCAACCTCTTATAATAATAAACCGGTAATAATATTCACAGGGAAGTTTGAAAAAATGTATTTGGACATCAGAATGATTTATTCTGATAGCATAAAAATTGGTGGTTTTTTTCTTGCTCCAAATTATGATTATAGCGAATATAAAACTCCTCCATACGCTGATATTAATTCATTTGAGGAAGAGCAGGTAACTTTCGGAAAAAAAGATTGGGAGTTAAAGGGAATTTTAACAATACCTAAAAAATCACCTGCAAATAGATCGGAAATATTTCCAGTCGTTATCTTGGTTCACGGTTCGGGTCCAAACGATATGGATGAGAGCATTGGACCCAATAAGCCTTTCAAAGACCTTGCATGGGGTTTAGCTACTAAACGAATTGCAGTTTTTAGATATAATAAAAGAACGAAGGAACATCCGGGGAAGATTTTAGAGAAATTGCCTAATTTTACTCTTTACGATGAAACTATTGACGATGCTTTGTTGGCAATTAAAAAGATGGTAAATATGCCGGATATTGACCCTTTCAGAATGTATGTTTTGGGACATTCACTTGGAGGTATGTCTATCCCCAGAATAGCTCATAACGACAGATTAATGGCAGGGTATATAATCATGGCAGGTAATGCCAGACCAATGCAGGAATTGTTGATGGATCAATACAAATATTTGTTTAAATTAGACGGAGAAATTTCTGATCAGGAAAGAGAAAAATTAGATTCCTTAGAAGTTCAAATTGAGAGGGTTAATAGCAAGGATTTAACCGAAGAAACACCTATGAACCTACTTCCTATAAGTACTCCTGCAGTTTATTGGCTTGATATTCGGGATTATTATCCAGCTCAAAAAGCTAAGGAAATTAATGCCAGATTGTTAATTCTTCAAGGTGAAAGAGATTACCAGGTTACAACAAAAGATTTTGATTTATGGAAGAAAGAATTAGAAGGTAAAAAAAATGCAGAATTTAAACTTTATCCAAAATTGAATCATCTTTTTATGGAAGGCAAAGGAAAAAGTAAACCTGAGGAATATTCAAATGTAAATCATATTCCTGAATATGTAATTGATGACATCGTAAATTTCATTCTAAAGAAATATTAGTATCAGAATATTTTCTGTTTCAGACTTGATAAACCTTAATAATATTTTCCGGCATCAACTTTTTTGCAGTTAGTCCGGCAACAAAAACTATATGATCACCACTTTTGATTGTTTCAAGATGCTTAACAATATCTGCAAAATGCTCAAAAATATTTTCTTGGGATAATTCAGGAGGGACATAAATTGCTTTAACCCCCCAAACGAAAGATTCCATTCTTCTTTGAACATGCTTACTATCGGTTAGCACAATAATTTGTTTGTTTGGTCTATACTTTGCAATGTTTTTGGCAGTATACCCAGAACTTGTGTAAGCAACTATTGCTGATGCATTTATTTGCTCAGCAATTACTACTGATGCTTTTCCAAATGCATCTGAGATATTTTGCTTAATATCCGTTGGTATCTCAAGGTCACTCATTCGGTTGGCATATTTTTCTTCTATCACTCTAATTATTCTATTCATATACTGAACAGCATCGTAAGGGAACAGTCCAACACTTGTTTCTCCGCTAAGCATAACACAATCACAACCATCAAGCACCGCATTAGCAACATCGCTGGCTTCTGCTCTTGTTGGGCGAGGATTGCTAATCATAGATTCAAGCATTTGTGTAGCAATAATCACTGGTTTCCCATGGAAATTGCATTTCTTGATGATTTCTTTCTGGACAACAGGAACTTCCTCTGCCGGCATTTCAAGTCCAAGGTCTCCTCGTGCAACCATAATTGAATCGGACTCATTTATTATTGCATCAATATTTGTATATGCTTCAGGTCTTTCGATTTTTGAAATAATTGGAACTGAATTTCCAAAAATTTTCATAACAGTTTTAAGCTCTAAAATATCTCTTTCTGAGCGGACAAAGGACAAAGCAACAGCATCTACTCCTGCTTCAAGCCCAAACTTTAAATCATCTAAATCTTTTTTACTCAATGATGGTGCTGAACTCGATACACCGGGAGCTATAATACCTTTGTTATCTTTAAGTGTTCCTCCTTTTATTACCTCAGTAATTATATCATCCGAATGAATATTTTTTACCTTTAAAATTATATAGCCATCATCAAGAAGTAATTTGTTGCCCGGGGAAAGTTCGTTTTTTAGATTTGAATAGGATGTACAAACTATGTGGTTATCACCAATTTTTGAAGTATCTGTTGAAATAATAAATTCCTGACCATCTTCGAGTAGAGCTGAACCATTGGAAAATTTTCCTATACGAATTTTTGGACCTTGCAAATCGAGCATTACAGCAACAGGTTTTTCTGTTAATTCAGAAGCTTTTCTGATGTCCTGAATATTTTGTAAATGATATTCCTGTGACCCATGAGAAAAATTTAGACGAGCGGCGTCCATACCTGATTCAATCAGTTTAACCAGTTTATCGACACTACTTGTAGCAGGTCCAATAGTACAAATTATTTTTGTTTTTCTCATATATTTGAATAAGATTTACTGAATTAAGATGAAACTGAGATTTATCAATAAAAAATTAATTATTATAAACGAAGATTAGATTCCAATATTGAAAATAATACTAGGATTATTTCTCCAATTGCTTCGTTTAGAATGAAAACTAAGGGAAATTCAAAGAAATTATATTCTTTAATAGTTATCTTCCTTAACTTGGAAATATGCCTGAGGATGAATGCAAGCCGGACAATTCAGCGGAGCAGAATCACCTTCGTGAACATACCCGCAATTAGTACATTTCCAAAAAACTTTTCCGTCCTTTTTAAAGACTTTTCCATCTTCGATATTTTTCAATAATTTCAAATATCGTTTTTCATGTTCTGCCTCAACTTTGGCTATCATTGTCCATGCCGCAGCTATTTCATTAAATCCTTCTTCTTTTGCTATCTTAGCAAATTCAGGGTAAAGTTCTGTCCACTCTTCATTCTCGCCTGCTGCAGCAGCCTTTAGGTTTTCGATTGTTGTCCCAATTTTACCGGCAGGATAAGTGGCTGTAATTTCAACCATTCTTCCTTCAAGGAATTTAAAAAATCTTTTGGCATGTTCTTTTTCCTGCAAGGCTGTTTCGTTAAATATATTTGCAATTTGTACAAAACCTTCATTTCTTGCAACTTTAGCAAAAAAATCATAGCGATTTCTTGCCTGTGACTCTCCGGCAAATGACTTTAATAAATTTTGTTCAGTTCTGCTCCCTGCTAATTCCATAATGTACCTCCATAATTAATAAGTAAATTGACAATAAAATTTTATATAAGATATAATATTTTGCTTAAATCTCAAAATATCTTATCATAATTTTTATCGAAAAATTAATAATTTAAGATATTTTTTATAAAAGTCAATATTAAAATTAAAGTATATTAAAAACGTTTTTGAAAAAATATATTTAATAGAACTATGTTTAAAATCACAAAAGAAAAAATAACAATAAAAAAGATTACTTTAATTTTCTTAGGGTCAATATCTTTAGCACTTGGGGTAATTGGTATATTCTTACCAATTTTACCTACTACACCATTTTTACTGCTTACGGCATGGCTTTATGCTAAAAGTTCTCCGACACTATACCATTGGCTGTTAACTAATAAATATTTCGGAAAATATATAAGAAGATACCGTCAGGGCTTGGGTATCCCATTAAAAACAAAAATTATAGCTATTAGCTCTCTTTGGCTTACAATCCTTACTTCAATAGTATTTTTTGTACAGTCAACAATTATTGATATAATACTTTTTCTTATTGCCTGTGCTGTGACTTATCATATTCTTAGAAGACCAACTTATAAAAATACTAAAAATCCTTCTGAATGCAAATGAAAAAAACAATTATAGTTGGTGCAGGTGTATCGGGTATAACAGCCGCTGTTAAACTATCAAAAAATGCTTTAATTCCAGTAGTCATAGAAGAAAGAAAGTATCCCGGGGGCAGAGCTTTTTCATTCAAAGATGAATTTTCAGGTGATATTATAGATAACGGACAACATCTGTTAATAGGTGCTTATGTTAATTTCATGAATTTACTTGATGAAATTGGTACAAAAGAGAAATTATTATTCACAAATGGTATTAAGATTAATTTTGTTGACCGAAAAGCTAGCATGTCATTATTCAATACAGAAGTTTTTCCAGGAAAAATAGGTTTGATTCTCGGATTTCTGTTTTATAATAATCTCTCTTTATTAGATAAAGCTAAGGCTTTATATTTAATAGGTAAAATAGGAACAATTAATAAACATTATGAAAGTTATAGTATTTTCGAGTTGTTTCAACATTTCAAATTAAGCCGTCAATTAATTTCGTCGTTCTTTGAACCTCTTTGTCTTGCAACAATGAATGCCATTCCAGAACAAGCTTCAGCAGAATTATTTGTTCAAGTAATCAAAAAAGCGTTATTTTCTAATTCTAATTATTCAACACTCATTTTTCCTAAATGTG
>CAZEHW010000080.1:0-13653 GCA_964511865.1 uncultured Hyphomicrobiales bacterium
TGACCCAGCTATAACAGAAACGATTTCCTGATAACCTGCTATACTAATAGTCGTTCCCAGTAATCCTACCAATGCCCCAAGAACAACATATGTAACAGTTCTTCCGATATTATAGAGAATACTGTCAATAAATATCGTAAATTTGTTATTGCGTCTTGCCGGTAATGCTATGGCAATTGGTCCGCACATACCCAGACAGTGCAGACTGCCAACTAATCCCATAAATAAACCGCTAAAAATTTCCATTTCAAACTCAATTTATTTTAAATTTTTCTTCCTTGTAAAATGTGGAGTCACCCACTGACCATTCAATTTTCATAACCCACAAGCCCTTTATCATCTGCCGGGTATCAATTGCCTGAAAATTATTATCATTAATATTTATTTTCATTTTCTTATCCGCAGAAGCATCTGAAGGTCTGTAAAGATGTATATCTCCGTTTATATTTTTTCCCTTAAAAGACTCAGGAAATTGAATAGCTATTGTACTAGCTCCCTGAACAATATTAAGGTCTTCATCTGCTCTTTTTGCCCTTTCTGCCTTATGTATGGTTTCCTGATATGCAAGTTCCTGAGTATAATAATCATCTGTTACCAAATCAGTTTTTTGGAAAAAGCTAAACACAACATTTCCTATTAAAAATAATACAAATGCTGTATAAAAAATCGCTATACCCCAGCCCCAGTTATATTTTAACTTCATATATTTTTACCTTTATTTATTTCAACTTTCTAATTTAAAATTAGTAATTAGTAATTATTTAATTCCCCGGACCTGAAAAAATTGTCTTTTCAGAATTAACTATTTCGTTGCCATTGTACAATAAAATTTTTATTTTATTCTTAGTACTTTTAATTTCCTTCTTTGGTATTTCAAGTAAAAAAGTACTTTCTAAAATACTTTCCGGTTTTACAATCAGTTCATCAGAACCTATCAATTTAAATTTTCCATGATAATTTTCTATTTTGAATTTAATATTCATTTTGTCAAAAGACTTATTAATTAATTTGACTGTATATATATTCACAATATTACCATTGTCATTAATAAAAAATGTCGAACCTTTTGCTCTCAAAATTGTTGCTTCTACAGGAGCCCGGTTAATCAAAAATATAAAGAATACCGATAACAAAGCAACTAATAATATACTGTAAAAAGTCAATCTGCAGGTTATTCTGAATTTCCGGTTGTTTTCAATATTATTGATTGACGAATACTTAATTAGCCCTCTCGGCTTCTTTATATTATCCATAATCTTGTCGCAGGAATCAATGCATGCAGTACAATTTACACATTCCAATTGTAAACCGTTTCTGATGTCAATACCAGTCGGACAAACTCTGACACAAGCCCCGCAATCAATACAATCACTATTATCGGTTATCAGTTGTTCGCTATCTGTTTTCTGTTTCGGGCTGTTAGAATTATTAATTGTTAATTGTGTATTATGAATTGCCATTTGAATTCTGTCTGCCGTCTGCCGTCTGCTGTCTGCTTTGAGCTTCCCCCGTGGCTCTCCTCTTAAATAGTCATAAGCTACAATCATAGAATTTTTATCTAATAATACCGATTGCAACCTTCCATAAGGACAAACATAAGTACATGCTTGTTCCCTGAACCAGGAATAGTTAACATACATAGCTGCAGATACGACAAATAATGCAATTACTCCTTCCATATGCTCATTTGGAGCCACAAAAAGCATCTGATACAATCCATCAATACTAACCAGATATGATATTAAAATTGAATTCACTGTTAAAGCAGATAAAATAAATATGCTGTGTTTCGAAAATTTCTTAATTATTTTAGATAAATTCCATGGTGCTTTTTTTAATGATTTTTGTTTATTTGCATTGCCTTCAATGAAATATTCAATCTTACGAAAAACAAGTTCCATAAAGATTGTCTGCGGACATGCCCAACCACAAAATATCCTTCCGAAAATAGCTGTAAAAAGTACAATAAAAACAGCAAAGCTTAAAAATCCTATAGCAAAAATATAAAAGTCGTGAGGGAACCAAATACTACCAAATAAAATAAACTTTCGGTCAATTAAATCTATTAAAAAATATGGTTGTCCTTTATATTTAACAAAAGGTAATCCAAAAAATATTGCAAGTAAAACAAAACCGACAAAAAGACGGGCAACATGAAACCTTCCTGATGGTTTTGTTGGATATATCCATATACGTTTCCCCTGGGTATCTATATTTGAGACTCTGTCCCTATATGAGACACCTGTTTCGGTAATCAGTTTATCTGATGAATCTATAATATCTTTGTTTACTTCCAATTATATTCTGATGTTTATAAATTATCTAAGTAAAATATATAATCTTATTTATCTTCAAATAAATCTCCTTGTGGAGATTTCGGGTTTGGAGGATTAGTTCCATGCAAGGACATCACATAACTTGCCAGAGCTAAAATATCATTTGATTTAAATGTTGCCTTCCATGATATCATTCCTTTTTCGGGAACACCCAATGCAATGGTCTTTGAAATATTATTAATTCCGTTACCATTAATCCAGTAATTGTCTGTCAGGTTTGGACCAATTCCGCCTTCACCCATTGCACCGTGGCAGGCAGCACAGTTATTCATATATAAAGTTTTAGCTTTCTCTATCTGTCCGCCATCAGTAACGACTTCGAAATTTGGTTCATTCCAATTAACACTTGCCTCTGCGGCTATAACAGAAGCAAATTTTGTATTATATTCATCTATTTCTGCAATGTATTCTTCAGAAGAACTTGGACCGGTACCTGCTATATGATAATAAAAGACATATAATCCTCCCCAAATCAAAGTTACAACAAAAAGATAGACCCACCAACCGGGTAAAGGATTATCATATTCCTGAATTCCATCAAAACTATGGTCAATTAATTTATCTTCAACTTTCATTTATTTATTCTCCTCAAAATTCAAATTTTCGTTTTCTGTTAAAGGCAATTGAGACATATAGTCAACATGGCTTTGACTTAGTTTAAATGTATAGACAATAATTCCGATAAATACCAGAAAAAATAAAATCATCGAAATAATTGACCATACTCCGAAACTATCCACACTACTCAACAAATTCCTAAACACCTATATACCCTCATTTATATAATTAAGTAAAAAACTATCCTAACTCATAAAACTCATAAAACTCATAAAAACTAATCAAACTCATTAAACTTATTAAACTAATTAAACTAATCCAAACTCATTTAACTTTAATATCAGTTCCCAGTCTCTGCAGATAAGCAATAAGAGCAATTATTTCAACATCCGGATTTGTGTTTATTCCTTCTGCTTTTAATTGTTCAGCAATAAGTTTTGCCTGAGTCATCAAATCTTTTGCTGCACTATTAGAATAATCCAAAGGATATGGAACTCCCAAAGAATACATTGCTGAAATTTTTCTGCCAATATCCGATGTATCAATTTTGTCAGAAAGCATATGCGGATATGCAGGCATAATTGAACCCGGAGATATTTCTCTTGGGTCATTCATATGTCTGTAATGCCACGCATTGGGAAATTTACCACCAACCCTGTGCAAGTCTGGACCAGTTCGCTTTGAACCCCATTGGAATGGATGGTCATAAACAAACTCCCCGACTTTAGAATATTCTCCATACCTTTCAGTTTCGGATCTGAAAGGTCTAATCATTTGCGAATGACATGTATAGCACCCTTCGCTTATATACATATCCCTTCCGTACAATTCCAATGGTGTATATGGTTTTACACTTGAAATTGTTGGAACGTTTGATTTGATCAAAATCAAAGGTATAATTTCAATAGCTCCGCCAATAAAAAGTGCTATAAATGAAGCTATAATAAAAGGTACCGGTTTTCTTTCAAGCCATCTGTGCTTATGAGAACTTTTTTCCGAATAATTTGGATGTAAAGCAACACCTTTGGCTTCCTCATTCTTTACAAAACTTCCTTGTCTGATAGTCATCCAAAGATTATAAATCATTAACAATGCACCTGTCAGAAAGATTGAACCGCCAATTGCTCTTATCATATACATTGGAAGTATTTGAGTGACTGTTTCGAGGAAGTTGAAATACTGCAAAGTGCCTTCAACTGTAAATTGCTTCCACATTAAACCTTGTGTTACACCGGCTATATACAAGGATATAACATAAGTTAATATTCCTAAAAAGCCAATCCAAAAATGAGCATTTGCCAATTTATTTGACCAGAGTTTTGTATTCCATAACTTTGGAACTAGCCAATATAGTATTCCAAATGTCAAAAATCCGTTCCAACCCAAAACTCCAACATGAACATGAGAAATTGTCCAGTCAGTATAATGAGATAAAGCATTTACACTCTTTATTGCAAGTGTAGGTCCCTCAAGAGTAGCCATTCCGTATGCTGTTACTGCGACAATCAGGAACTTCAGGACAGGTTCTTCTCTCACTTTATCCCAGGCACCTCTTAAAGTAAGTAAGCCATTCAGCATACCTCCCCATGACGGTGCTATCAGCATAATGGAAAATGCAGTACCCAAGGATTGTGCCCAATCAGGTAATGAAGTATATAATAAATGATGAGGTCCCGCCCATATATAGATAAATATCAAAGACCAAAAATGCAGAATCGAAAGCTTATACGAATAAACAGGACGATTTGCCGCTTTTGGCAGGAAATAATACATCAATCCCAGATATGGTGTTGTTAGGAAAAATGCAACTGCATTGTGCCCATACCACCATTGAACCAAAGCATCCTGAACACCTGCATAGACAGGATAACTTTTTAAAAATGTAACAGGTATTTCAATTGAATTGACTATATGCAACATTGCTATTGCAACCCAAGATGCAATATAAAACCAAATTGCCACATACATATGTCTTTCTCGGCGTTTGATGATGGTCATCATCATATTCAAACCAAAAATTACCCAAACGACAGTTATCAAAATGTCAATTGGCCATTCTAATTCAGCATACTCTTTGCCTGTTGTTATTCCTAACGGGAAAGTGATTGCCGCAGAAAGAATTACTAACTGCCAACCCCAAAAATGCAAGTGGCTTAACATATCATTAAACATTCTTGCCTTGCATAATTTTTGCAGGGAATAATATACTCCCATAAAAATCCCGTTGCCAACAAATGCAAAAATTGCCGCATTTGTATGAATAGGTCTCAACCTTCCAAATGTTAATAAGGAAGAATTAAAACTTAACTCAGGATAGTATAATGCAAAAGCTATCCAAGCACCAAAGGTAAATGCCAATGCTCCCCAGAAGACGGTGGCATATAGAAACATTTTGACAATTGTATTGTCATAAAAAAAAGTTTCTAAATTTTGTGTTGAATTATTAATAGAAGAATTATCTGTCATTTAAATCTCCGCTTTTATGTATTATTATATTTTCTTGTTTAGTTTCATCACCATCTTGTAAAATTCTTAATGATGGTGTATATGTATCTTCATATTGGTTGCTGATAACAGCCCAAAGAAAAGCTCCCAAAAAGGAGAGAGCCAGCAATAAACTTAATGTTATCAGAACTAAAATGACAATCATATACTAAATGTTTAATTGAACCTAAAAAATGAACGACGTATTAATTTTGTGTCCAAATTTAAGAAAAATTTTATTGATATTTATCAATTATATTCTAATTTTTTAATTATTTATTACATTTTTAAACCTTATTTATTTTAAAACAGTCAAAATAATAAAATTAGTAAATATTTATGGAGCGTATTTTTTTAAACAAATATTAAAAGAGATTAATCATTTAATAAAACAAAGTACTTTTCATTTTTTTGAGAAATTGAAATTCCTTAATTTGCATAACTATATTGGATTTGAAATTTTAAAAAGTAAAATAGAATAATAAATGAATGATAAACAAAGAACTATTAAGGATGCTGTTACTTATTCAGGAGTAGGATTACACACCGGTGAATCCTCTACCATTACTTTTAATCCGGCACCTGACAATTACGGATTAAGATTTGTAAGAACTGATTTGGAACCAAACGTTGAAATACCTGCTTTAGTCGATCATGTGGTAGATTTGTCCCGCGGGACAACTTTAGGGATTGGTGATGTCAAAGTTCATACCGTTGAGCATGTTTTAGCTTCATTGGTTGGTTTAAGAATTGATAATTGCAAAATCGAATTATCCGGTATTGAGCCGCCTGTAGGTGATGGCAGTTCATTGCCCTATGTTGAAGCACTGCTAAAAGCCGGATTTATTGAACAGAAAGAAGACCGTGAATGCTTTGTTGTCGAAGAAGCTGTCCGGTACAAAAATGACGAAAAAGAAGTTGATATTGTTGCTCTGCCAACTAATGATTACCGGATAACGGTTATGGTGGATTATCACAATCCAGCTTTAGGAAGTCAGCATACCGGAGTTTTCAATCTTGAAATTGAATTTATTTAAGAATTTGCTACTGCAAGTACATTTTGTTTTCTTACAGAACTGCAAATGCTACAGGAACATGGCTTGATCAAAGGCGGACAACTTGACAATGCTCTTGTTATTATTGACAAAGAAATTTCCCAAAAAGAACTCGAAGAATTAAAAGTAAATTTCAATCTTGACCACACTCCTGTCGTTGGTTCCAGCGGTTATCTGGATAACCGGGAATTAAGATTTAAAAATGAACCCGCACGTCATAAATTGCTTGATATGCTGGGTGACCTTTCATTAATTGGCGTCCCAATAAAAGCACAGATTTTAGCCGCTCGTCCCGGACATGCAAGTAATATTGAATTTGCTAAAAAAATTAGACAACTTTATCTTCATAAAAAGAAAATCACTAAGTTTCAGGGTAAAGACACAAAAAACGGTGTTGTGCTTGATATACAAGGATTACTTAATATTATGCCTCATCGTTATCCTTTCCTTTTAATTGATAAAGTCCTTAGCTTTGATACTGAAAATAAAACTGTTACCGGTGTAAAAAATGTTACAATGAATGAAGAATTCTTTCAGGGACATTTTCCCGGGAATCCTGTTATGCCCGGAGTTCTTATCACTGAATCCATGGCACAAACCGGTTGTCTGCTTATTATTAATGAAGAATCCGATTGGAAAAACAAACTGGTTTTATTTATGGGTATAAAAAATGCAAAATTCCGTAAACCCGTTGTTCCCGGTGACCAACTTGTTATGACTGCTAAATTGATTGGTAAAAAACTTGGTGCTTATTTTTTAGATGTTACTGCCACTGTTGATGGACAAGTTGTTGCTCAGGCAGAACTTCAAACAGCCGTTATTAATAAATAAATTATTGAGAAAATGAATATTCATCCAAATGCAATTGTTTCTAAAAATGCCAAAATCGGCGAAAATGTACAAATCGGTGCATTTACTATTGTTGAAGACGATGTTGAAATAGGGGATAACACTGTTATTCGTTCTAATGTCGTTTTAGCTAATGGTGCGAGAATTGGCAAAGATGTAATAATTTATAATGGTGCTGTTATAGCTACCGAACCTCAGGATTTAAAATTCGGAGGTGAAACTACATATGCCTTTATTGGCGACCGTACTGTAATAAGGGAGTATGTAACTGTCAACCGCGGTACTCATGTTACCGGCAAAGCTACTGTCGGGGAGGACTGCTTTCTTATGGCTTACTGTCATGTCGCACATGATTGTGTTGTCGGTAATCATGTTATTATGGCTAATGCTACCCAGCTTGCCGGACATGTCCATGTTGATGATTGGGTTACTATTGGGGGTGTTGTTAAAATCCACCAGTTCTGCCGTATCGGATGTCATGCAATGCTTGGTGCTGACGTAAAAATTGCGAAGGACGTTCCACCATATACTTTGGTTGGAAGTATTCCTGCAAAAATTGATGGGATAAACAAAATCGGTTTAAAACGAAAAGGTTTTTCATCAGAACTCATATCTGAAATTGAAGAATTCTACCGTACAGTATTATTTTCCGGATTAAATACAAAAGACGGAATTAAAAAATTTATGGAAAAACCTAAAATATCTGATGAAATAAAGAATTGTATTAAATTCATCGAAGACTCGCAAAGAGGGATATACAGGTAATCTCTTTATTTTGAAAGATTAATTTGAGAAATTATGTTGATTTTTTATATCTCATAAGTATATTATCTCAGATATTATTTTTATTTTTGCTTGTTGTTTGTTAATTTGGTTAATTATTTGAACTTGTTTTTAATTAGTGGAGTAAAGATGAAAAAAATAATTTATTATATTTTAGCTTTGGTTGTATTTTCTATTCCATTTCTTTTATCCTGCACTAAAAATGAAGGTGAACTGACAAATAATTTTTGGATTAAATACAAAAGAAGTAAACCTAACTATCTTGTAAAATTCTATGAAGATGGAAATTTTATAAACTTTAACAAACTCGATGATAAATTCAAATATCAGATTATTCAAAACAGATTAATAATTACCAATAGCAGAGGAGAAAAAGAGAGATATTTTATTAAAGTCTTAACTCCGGAATTGTTAAAACTCTCTGAAATTAACGATATTGGAAGCTTGGATATTGACCTTTTTCGCGTTGCCGCGCCGAAAGACTATTTTCTCGGGAATTGGATAAAAATTAATAAAGGAGAAACCTACAAACTATCTATTGATACGGATGGAGAGGGTATAGTCGAAGAACAAGTTAATGAATATATCGCTAAAAAACCAATTAAGTATTCTGTTAAAGGCAATAATATTATTTTCCTGAATGGTATCGAATATAAATACACTTTCAGTAGTAATCTAATGGATTTGGAACTTATCGGTAATGACGGTAATAAAATTAGTCTGACCAGAATAAAATGAATTATTTTTTCAAAGAAAAAATAACAAAAATCAGTAATTGGTAATTTTAATTATCTAAACATTTCTTTCAGCATACCCCATGTTCTGCGGATACTGCTTGTGTTATGTGTTACATTTGCAACAGAACTGTAAACTTTACTATTGTCTTTTTTAACAATAGCAATTCTATAGAAGTAAATGTTTTTTGATAATAACTTTTCTGAATCTTCCCCTGTCTTAAAAGCTGATTCATCAAGATAAGAATAAGAAGTTGGGTAACCTTTTGCCTGCTTGGTTTCGATGGTTTCAAATATTTGGTCGCTTCCGGCTCTCTCAACGAAGAATGTACGAATATCCTGTTCTGTAGATGTCTTCCATTCAACTGTAATTGATTTACCATCGGATTTGGCTATTAAGGATTCAATGATTTCCCCCGAAGCAAATAAGGAAATTGCTCCGATTGAAAGTATGACAAATATTATTATTTTTATTCTCATGTTACAAAAATATAACTAAGTTCAATAAATACCAAGAAAAATCTTTATATTAACCTTAACAAATTGCAAGCCAAATTTTTTATGGTATCAGCATTTTTTTAATATAACGGATATCTGTATTAATTATTAGGGATTTTCAAAAATATTTTTACGAGATATTAAACTTTTTTGCTATTAATATTGTCAAATATTCAAATAAATAATTATATTAGATATATTTAAATGTACACAGGTAGCTTAACATTGGTTTTAAACAGCGATAAAGAAATTTTGCAGGAACTTGAAAGCGGAAGCACCGAGCGTGGGGCTACAGCTTTTGTCAGGAAGTATCAGAATTTTGTGTTTTCTATTGCTTTACGTTATTTAAAATCCTATGATGATGCTGACGATGCCGCTCAGGAAGTTTTCATTAAAGCACTGAAAAACATCGAACAGTTCCGTGAAGAAAGCTCTTTAAAAACATGGCTTTACAGAATTACATTTAATGTTTGCTCTAATATGCTTCGTAAAAAGAAACTCTTTGGGTTTTTTAAAGGTTCTGATGCAGATAATGATTTTGAGGATGAATTTAATAGTCTCTCGGATAATTCCCCTAATCCTGAGCAAAAATATATAGATAAAGAGTTCGAAGACAGGTTTTTGAAGTTACTGATGAAATTACCCGAAAAACAAAGAGAAACATTTGCTCTCAGGTATTTTGATGAGTTACCATATGAAGAAATTTCTAATATTCTAGGTACCAGTGTTGGCGGTTTAAAAGCCAATTATTTTCAGGCAACTAAGAAATTAGCTGACCTTTTAAAAGATAGTTCAATTAATTTATAAGTTTGGATGGTTCAAATGAAAAACAATGATAATAACAAAATATTGACTTTACAGGAAATGCAGAATTTATTCTGTGACTACGTCTTTGAAAAACTTTCAGATGAAGAAAGGCAATCATTTGAAAATTCACTATTTAAGTATCCTGACTTAATTAAAGAATTGGAAGATGTTAAGCTTTCTTTCAGTAAATTACCTAAAAAAAGTTATGACAAAAAAATCAGTTCTTATACACGAAATCTTTCTGTCAAAGTAAATGAAAAAATATCGGTTCAAAGTAAATTGTCATTTAAAATACAAAGACTTTACAAGTATTTGATACCTGCATCAGGTCTTGCGGTAATTTTAATTATAGTATCATACTTTAATATTTTTGAATACAATAATACATTAAGTAAAAGTAGCTTAGTTACTAAAAATAAAAACTTTACTGGAATTAATCAAGGCGATATTGATTCTTTAATTTCCGGTGAAAAGGATTCAATTAATTACTTAAATGAAATAGATAAATTTGTAACTTCTTCTAATCCTACACATTCTGACCTATTGGCAAGTTATAATGATAGTGATTTTGAATTGACATTAACAAATATTTATAACGATATTTTATCCGAACAAATCTTGCAGGATGGCATAAATATAAGTAAATTTGACAACCTAAAACAATACGATTTGTATAAAAACATAGAAAATCTTGAAAAAGAAGATATAGAAAATATATTAGAGGAGCTTGAAAATGCAGATTTTAACACGTAGCATATTGTTCAGTTTAATACTGTTCATGCTGATTTCGGTATCGGAATCAAACGCACAGCCGGAAGGCAGGGCAAAAGAAAAAATAAAACAAATTAAGAAAATGAAACTTCTTGAAGTTTTAAAGCTTAGCGAAGAAGAAGCCGATAAATTTATCGTGAAATATTCCAGTTGGGAAAACAAACTCGAAGACCAAAAAGACATTGTTGATAAAACATCCGATGACCTCATGGATGCTCTGAAAGATGATGCCTCTATTGACGATATTAAGAAGCTGACACAGAAACTTCTAAACGAGCAGGAAAAGTTTGCCGCAATGAATATTGATAAAATGAAAGCGATGAAGGAAATCCTTGATGATAAAAATTACGCTAAATACATTGTCTTTGAAGACAGATTCTTCAAGGAACTAACCGAAATGATGATGCGTAGAGGTCAGGGGCAAGGTCCCGGTGGCGGTCCCGGTCCGGGCAGAGGCAGACGCGGGGAATAATAACTCTATTTTTGTCAATTAACTTTGTCATCCTGAGCTTGTCGAAGGATGTCATTCAGAATGGGACGAAGGTTATTGTTTTCTTACTACTATTTTCTTTAATGTCCTTCCATCTCCATTTTACTTTTAAGGAGAAGTGACAGGGTTTGTTCTGTATATATAGTCATTACAATAGTTTACCGTTGTTATTTAACATAAGTTACCAATCATCAATAATATTTTTTCTATTGGAACATCTTATAAATTAGTATTTTAGAAAAATAATAAATTGTAGCGAAATAATTAAAAATATTTGCATTATTCAAAAGTTTTATTATCTTAGTATATTAAATTTTTGAATAATTAATTAAAGCTGAGGGGAAAAGCGAAAAATGTCATGGTTCGTAAGAAGCAAAAGTAATATTCAGGAGTCAGAACAAAGAGAAATGCCTGACGGGCTTTGGACAAAATGCCCGAGCTGCAGCGAAATAATTTACAAAAAACAGTTAGAGGACAACCTTTATACCTGCCCAAAATGTGAATATCACTTTCGTATCGGCAGTGATGAATATATCGAACTATTTTTCGATGAAGGTACATTTGTTGAAACCAATACAGCAATCCGGTCTGCAGACCCGCTTGAATTTGAAGACAGTAAAAAATATAAAGACAGAATCAGGGATATGCACCGTAAGACAAATCTGAATGATGCATTAACAACCGGATATGGAAAATTGCACGGAAAAGATATATCCTTTGGTTGCATGAATTTCAATTATATCGGCGGAAGCATGGGTTCAGTAGTCGGTGAGAAGTTTTTCCGTGCGGCAAAATACTCTCTGGCAAAGAAAATTCCCTTGATAATCGTTTCTGCTACAGGTGGAGCAAGAATGCAGGAAGCCGCCTTTTCGCTTATGCAAATGGCAAAAACAAGTGCAATATTAGGTGAACTTGCCGAAGCAAAAATCCCCTATTTTTCTATTTTGACAGACCCGACAACCGGTGGAGTCAGTGCTTCATACGGTATGCTCGGAGATGTTAATATCGCAGAGCCGGGTGCTTTGATTGGATTTGCAGGACCAAGAGTTATTGAGCAGACAATTAAAAGAAAACTTCCTTCAGGTTTTCAGCGTTCCGAATTTTTGCTGGAACATGGTATGGTTGATATGATAGTCAGCCGTAAGCAACTTAAAGATACTATTTTTAAGATGATGGCTTGGTTTGGTTATTAGGTGTTTAGGGCTTTAGACTATTAGACTGTTAGGTTAGAGTTTAATAAGTTAATAAGTTAATAAGTTGAGTTCTTAATTAATATGTTTGAATGGTAGTATATCGCATATTGACAACATGTTTTATCTTTGCGATGACCTTTAATAATCTAAAGGGAGATGGAGGGAAATTGGAAGATTTGAATTATAATTACAAGCAATTCAATTCAATCGTATATTTAACTGCGGGATATGTCTTTTCTGCCGGTTCTAAAGATTTTTTAACTAATTACAAGAAGTTTACCACCGGAAGTAAAAACGAATTCGTATATTTTCCATTAGCAGGCGTTGGCACTAAATTTCAGTTTTGGAAAGGTTATAGAATTGGTTTAGAAACCGAGCTTTTTTATACTCAGATGAAAGATGCATATATACAGGAATTGCCGGGTTATGACAAAAAAGATTACAGAGCAATTTCTCAGGATTTTTCGTTTACTTCTTTTCCATCATTTGTTACATTAGAATATATTCCTATGGAACAACAGTTCAGAACATACACCGGACTTGGAGTCGGAGCTGTTTTTTCTGAAATCATCTGGAATGAATTATTGGAATCTTCCGACCCTTTTGATAAAAGAAAAGGGGGAGAGCATTACAATGAATTCGGAATTTACCCCGCCGCCAGGATTTATGCAGGCTTGGAGCTTGGATTTGATAAATTTGGGAAAGAAAATTTTGTTGGTAGTTTTATTATCGAAGTAAAATATACAATGATGTTCAGAACCGTAGCAATATTTTCGGGTATTGCAGGTCAATTTGAAGAAGAGCCCGAAGGGATAAAGGATGAATATACCATTTTGCCCGGTTGTCTCGGAATATATATGGGATTAACTTTTAACTTTAACAGAAGAATAAATAATTAAATTTTATAAATAGAATATTGTAGAATTTTTTGGGAGGATAAATTATTTTTAAAGCTTTTAATAAGTGATTGCATGTTTTATTAATATTTTTTTTAACATTATAAAGAGAGGTTTTTTATGCAAACACAAATCACATTCAGACAAATGAAAACAAATCCTGAATTGCAGACGGCGGCTGTCGAAGCAACAAAGAAAT
>CAZEHW010000081.1:0-13626 GCA_964511865.1 uncultured Hyphomicrobiales bacterium
AAAAAAGAAAAATCAAAAAGGGTTTTCAAAGAGCATTAAGAAAAACAAAATTATTGCTGTAGCAGGAGCGTCAACAGATAAACTTTGGCTAGTTGAATCTATAGCTGATTTGGGGAAAATCATAAGACTTACATCTATGGCAGGAGGTATCAATATTGGTTATTATGATAAATACCTTAATGATGCTAATTTTATATTGTTCCCATTTCCTTCTATATACACAGCACAAAAAATATTGATGTATTAAGAAAGTATTTGATTTGGATAGATTTATAATAAAATTAAAGTGATAAATAAGATATTCTTTACTTCTTATTTCTTAATTTATTAAAATATTTCATTATCTTATTTTTATCAATTTTCTTTAGTGTGTTACTGTCTTTACTGAGAGATTGTTTCTCGAAACAAACTCTAATGGAACTGGAATCAAGTAAGAAAACAATACGGGATTGTTTATTACCATTAAGACTATCTCCGGCTAATCTTATCCAATCACTGATATATTGCTTTTGATTACTGGTATCTAATGATAAACTTAATTCAGATAACTTATTAAAAGATAATACAACAGAATCCGGTTTTTGAGTCTGAGCAATACCAAATGATCTTTGTTTTAATTGGATTTTGTACACTTTTTCAGATACAATTTGATTTTTTGAAATATCTGATTTTATCTTATCAATTTCTCCATCTGATACATTTTGTTTTATTTTAGTAGCAACATCTGGTGAAGTTGGTTCGTAGCCTTTTTTTAAACCGATAAAATATATTCCTACAATTACAATAATTGTACATGCTATTGCTAATGCCGGTTTGAATGAAGGTGAGTAACGAAATCTATCATAATATTTAGAAAATGTATAAATAATCGTTCTCTTTGATTTTTCTTCACCATACAATTCTCTATGAAGTTTGATTGCCTTATCAATTCGTTGTTGCAACCTTTCTTCGGAAGGTTTGACCGATTTAACGGATTCATGATAATCCATCATATAGGATTCAAATTCCTCTTCGATCTTTTTATATTCATTATCATTCATGATTTATCACATAATTTATTTTATAAATCTTCTGGTAATAATTTTTTAACATTTCAAGCCCTCTTCTTTTCCATGTACGAATTGTACCATGTTCTTCCTTCATAATTTCAGAAATATTTTCTGTAGTAAGTCTTCCATAAAAATTAAGTATTATGGGATCTTGGTATTTCCATGAATCCTTTTTTTTATCTTCTATAGCTTTTATTGCTTTAATTATTGTCATTGATTCTTCAATAGCTATGGTGGCTTTTTCTGGATCATCATTTTCAGAAGAAAAGTTGTCCAAAATACTCACACTATTTTCTTCATCTTCATTGTCTTTTCCTTGTAGCGATGTTTCTGTTGGTTCTTTATGTTCATGGTATCTTTTATCTCGCCAATAGTTTCGAATAAGTCTTTGTTTAATAATAAATTCTTCAAACCATTTATCAAAGTCATCATTATCTTTTTTCCAAGGATTATATCCAAATAAAATTCTATTAAAAATCAACAAATAACCTTTATTTATTAACTCAGGTGAATCATAATCAGGGATACCTGAATTTTTTATATTTTTAATTATATTTATATTGGTATTAATATTATTAAATTTCTCATCAATTAACTTCTTTATTTCATTTTTAAATTTTAAGAAACTTTTTTCCAAGGGTTCTTTTTTACATTCAACAAACATTCCATCATAAAGCCTAACATCAATATCTTTTAAGGGGATTTCATTGTCTATCAAATATTTGTAGTATTCCTTTATAATTTTATCTTTTTCCTTTTCATCCTTTATGTCTCCTTTCTCAGCCTTCTCAAATTTCTTTTTTCTATCTCGATGTTTCTTTATTTCAGGTTCAACAAGGCTTTTCTTAAACCAATCTATAAAATCTTCATCTTTGATTACATTACTTTTATTCCCTTTTATGTTTAGAGAAGTATCATCTTCTGAAATAATGTTTTCAAAAAGAGCCAGATAAGATTTATTAAATATTGCATTCGTATGTATATCATCAAAAGGGTAATCAGGATAGTAGCTTTGAATCCATTGAATCATATCATTTCTAATTTTATCAATTTTTTCACAGATAGAATGATTCAATGAATGTTGGTAAATTCTAAAATTGCGCTTCCATTTTGGGACATCTATCTTTTCTTTTATGACTTTTTTATTATATTTCTTCATATTCAAAGGCTTTCCGTTTTGCAATTAAATACAATTCATAAACAATAGTTTTGTTATTAGGATCGTAATTTTCCATGTTTCTGACAAATTCATTTGCTACATCATCAAGTATACCTTCAACAATTGTTTGATCTTTAACGAATGCATATACTATATTAAAAAGCATATCGTTCAATTCTCGCAAAATATGGTCTAGACCATTTCTTGAATTGTAAAAGAGTTCATCTATTCGATTAACATCTATTGCCACCCTAATCCAATTATCCTCAAAAATTATAAAATGTTTCAAAATCTACAAATATTTCCTAAATAAAATTATGAAAAAAATACATTTAAATAAAATTTTCATTTTTTGAAACATTTTATTGACTGAATGGATATTGGTTTTAAGAGACGAAAATATTGTCTAAAAATAAATGAAATGTTTTATAAATTATCTGGAGGTTTAAATGAAGAATTTACAAATTAATTTAGCTACTGCAACTGCTGCTCTCATATTATTAAGTTTGAGTTTCTTAATCAGTAGTTGTGAAAAAGATGATGTTACATCGCCAAGTAACATTAATCCACGTTTATCAATTGTCTCAGACAGACAAGAACTATATTTTGGTTGTAAAACCAAATTGACAGCTGAATTTAATGGGATAAGTGATGATTTCACGTATTCCTGGAGTTGCGAGGATGGTAGTTTTGTTGGTTCCGGACAGGAAGTTACATATATTGCACCGGCAAAATATGGTACCTATAAATGCTCAGTTACAGTGTTTGATGGAAAGGACTCCATAACATCAAGTATTAATTTAAATGTTACTTCTGTTTTCTTTGATGACTTTTCGTTAGGTCTTGATGAATGGTCTAAATCTTATTGCAATGCTTGGATTGATAATGGAGAAGCTCACGTGGCTGGAAATTCGAGTCAATACTGGGGTGAAATTTATCATACTTTTGACGATGAAATTACTTCTGGCTACACTATATCGATGAATGTTAAAAATATGGATAATTTTGCTTCAGATGAGCCACATGGCTTGATAACAACCGTAACAGATCCTGAATCAGGTCCTTACGGTGTAGCAGTTAATTCCTGGCAGTTACAATTTTTACCGGGTTCAGATGGTATTAACTGGAGAATAATATGCTTTTTATCTACATATTTCGATGCTGATTGGGTGCTTTTGGCAGATGATTCAAAAGGATATTCCTCTTTAATAAAATCAAATGACTGGAACAAAGTATCATGGTCTATTGATGCAGACAAGAAATTGACTGTTAAGGTTAATGGTAAAGTACTTTATGAGTCTACTGAAATTCTTGAAATAGAAAATTATTTCGACATTCCGATAACAATGGATCTTGAAGAAATCGGAATCAGAACCGGATATGATGAGATTGCTATTGATGATGTATTAGTTACGTCAAACGAACAATCCGGCATAAAAGCAAATAAGGAACAGTTAAACCGGACTTCAAAAAATCGTTTAAATAATCTTGATTTGCCAAAAACTACCAGTAAAAAACTAAGAACAATTAAAGAAGTATTAAAAAGCAAGTAAATGTTAATACTTAAAATAATTAATGTTGAATTATATTTTGGAGTTTAAAATGAAAAAGTTCTTTTTCCTTATAATAATAGTTACAAATTACTGTTTTATAACAAATGCTGCTCTCTCACAAGATTGTGGTGTAACAATAAACCCGGAAACAGGTGGAAATCCGATTAATGTAAAGTTTGTTCCTTATATTAGTAGTAGCTTAGGAACACTCAAATATTTTATCGTTTCTTTTGGAGATGGAGAGTCTCAAACAGGATTTAGTTTAGAATCGTTCTATCATACTTATAGTGAAGCCGGTTCTTATGATATTGTGTTTTATTTTTCAACATATAAATATACTTGCAAAGGTATTTATTATGGAAAAGTTGTAGTTGAAGAATCAACAGATGTTAAAAATATTGAACACTCAACAGTTCCTTCTTTTAGTGTTTCTCCTAATCCTGTATATGATAAAATGACAATCAAATATAATTTGGATAAATATCAAAATGTTGAGATTATTATCACTGATGTATTAGGTGTCGAGTATGCCAAATTTTCGAATTCAGAAAAAATATTTTCAGAAGAAAATATAATTGAATATGATACAAGTCACTTAGCTTCAGGAGTATATTTTTGCACAATTAGATGTGAAAATTATGTTAAAACAATTAAGTGTTTTGTTATCAGGTAAAGAATAATATTTGTAAAATTGTAATTTTAAAATGATAAAGGAAGTATCATGCAAGAAGATTTAATTGTAATTTTACGGTCAGTCAGCGTTGCAAGTTATATCGGGCTGATTGATAGTCTCAAACGTGTTCCAAGAAGAATTGGAGGTAATGCAATGAGACATTCATTCGCTGTCTTCGGTCTCCTGCTCGATTATGAGATTTATGATTCTGTCACACTTAAGACCGGGCTTTGTCACGATCTCCTGGAGGACCATCCTGACAGATTTTGGAATTATGAAGAAATTAAGAAGCAAATTTATAATGCAGATGAAGAAGGACCGCTTGTTCTCGAACGTGTTGAAGAAATCACAATACGGCTTGGCGAAACGAAGGAACAATACCTGCAAAGACTCATGAATACACCTTTTGAACGAGTGAAACTTGTGAAAGGTTGTGATAGAATATCAAACTTCACTGATTTGAACACCGATTTTACAAATATTGAAAAAATCAAAGATACTATCAGTCAGACACAAGATATGGTAATTCCTATGCTGCAATCAGTAAAAAAGAAATATAAAAAGCAAGCCGACTTCATGATTATTGAATTGAATGATTTGATAAACAACAGATTAAGTATTATTCAGAAATTTGAAAATCATCACCAAGAAATAAATATATGATTATAAATTTATTACCGGATTATTTAGCATGTCCGAATTGTGGTGAGACACAAAAAATGAGGACTATGAAATCATGTAATACCTGCGGCGCTTCACACTGGTCTGACGCTGTAATGAATTTTCCAATGATTCTTAGCTATCCCGATGTTTTGAGATGTCCGAAATGTAAGTCATTTTTTTGGTTTACAGATAGAATTAAAATCGGGGAAATAGATTTTGATAAATCAATCAATGAATCAAAATACAAGAATGCTCAATATATTGATAAACTGACAGTGGAAGAATATTATTTAGCAATTAAAAGTAAATTCTGCAATTCTGTTGAAGTTGAAAAAACACTTAGAGTTGCTGCATGGCGTAGGTGGAATGATACTTTGCGAGGTTGTGGTGATAAAACAGTATTCGCAGAACTCCTCAGAATAGAACGTTGGGAAGATAATTTAAAAGAATTATACTATATGCTTGACGAAAATGATGAAAATGAGTGTCTTATAAAAGGAGAAATTTGTCGTAACCTTGGAAGATTTCAGGAAGCAAAAGAAATATTTATGAAAATAAATAATCCAGAATTACAAGATATCGTATCACAACTAATTGGGTATTGCGACAAAATGGAATTCGAAATGAAAAGGATAAAGTGATTTTGTTATTCATTAATAATATTTAAATATAAACTGAGAGACGATAGTGATTTTGAATGAAGAATATAGTTTTATTGCTTGTCCATATTGTGGATATCCCAAAAAAATTATGACGATGACATCCGGTAATATATGTTGGTATTCAAGATGGTCTGATGGTGTCAATATTTTTCCAATGATACTATCATATCCAACAGTACTGAAGTGTAAAGGTTGTTGTGCTTTTTATTGGTTCGAAGAAAGAATAAAAATTGAAGACAGGGAATTTTCAGAATATGGCAGAAAACTATCAAAAATTGCTGATGTATTAACAACCTTGTCTGTTGAGGAATACTACGAAGCTATTAATAATAAAGTATTTTGTTATAATACAGAAATAGAAAAAAAACTTAGAATTTTAGCTTGGCGACGCTGGAACGATAATTTTCGTGGAAACGCTAATAAAATCCAAGTTGAATTTCCTGATAGAACAATACAATGGATTGGTAATGAATTCCTATTTGATTGTTCAGACAGGACAAAACAATGGAAAGATAATTTGAATGAACTATATAATATACTCAACGACAATGATGAAAATGAATGCTTGATAAAAGGAGAAATTTGCAGAAACTTGAGCAGATTTCAGGAAGCAAAAGAAATACTGATGAAAATAAATAATTCGGAATTACAAGATATCGTATCACAATTAATTGGGTATTGCGACAATATGAAATTCGAAGTGAAAAGGATAAAGTGATATTGTTATTAATTAATAATATTTAAAAATAAAATGAGAGAAGATAGTGATTTTGAATGACGAATATAGTTTTTTTGCTTGTCCTAATTGCGGACACCCTAAAAAAATTATGACGATGATATCGGGAAATACATGTTGGGCTTCATATTGGTCAGACGGTGTCACCCTTTATCCTATGTTTCTTTCTTTTCCAGATGTATTAAAATGCAAGAAGTGTAGCTCGTTTTTTTGGTTTGATGATATAGTTGAAATTGATGTACGTGAATTCTCCAAACTCGGTATTGAGCTTTCCAGGATAGCCGATATAGTCAAAAAGTTGTCAGTATATGAGTACTATGAAGCAATTGAAAGCAACTTGTGTTCAACACCAGAAATAGAAAAGAAGCTTAGAATCGCAGCATGGAGGAGATGGAATGATACTCTACGCGGAAATGGAGACAAGACTATTTTCACGATTCCGAAAAGAGTACAACACTGGAGGTTTAATTTAAATACACTTTTAAATCTCCTGGATGAAAGTAAAGAAGAAGAGTGTCTTATCAAAGCTGAAATACTTCGCAATCTGAGAAGATATCGGGAAGCAAAGGCAATTCTTTTGAAAGTAAAGAATGATAAAAAGCAAAAATTTATTAATAAATTAATATGCTTATGTGAACAAAAAGAATGGGAAGTGAAGAAGATAAAATGAAATCTTTAATATAACATATTATGGAGATATTTTGACAGAGAATCTAAAAAACAATTATATGGAAATTTCATATTCATCCGAAAGAACAATAATTATTGGTGATATTCATGGGTGCTTTGATGAATTGATGAATTTATTGGACAAAATCAATTTCAATACTAATGATCTATTATTAACAGTTGGAGACATGATTGACAGGGGACCAAAGACTTATGATGTAGTCAAATTCTTTATGAACACAAAAAATGCTGTTAGCTGTCTTGGTAATCATGAAAGAAGATTATTAGGTACACTAAAAAATGAAAAGATTCCTGCGTGGACACAAAAACAGACAATAACGAGAATTCCCTTAGATGAAATAAATGATTGGATGAGATATTTATCTGAACTTCCTGCAGTAATAAAAGCAAATCATGTTATTATCACTCATGCTCGGTTAGATCCAGACAAAGAACTTTGTGAACAAGATGATTATTTTACTTGTGCTGTGGGAAGTTATCCAAATGCTATTGAAATAGATATACATGGTATTCCGACATGGTATAATAATTTAACAAATACAAATTCGGTTGACAAACCTATCTGTATTGGACATAGAAAATATGATTCAATAGAATTGGTAAAAAATAAATTATATGGATTGGATACTGAAGTTTTCAAAACAGGTGAATTGACTGCATTGGTATTACCTGAAAACAAAATATTAAAAGTAAATTCAGGAATAAATTATTTTCATCAATCAAGAAAAGAGTGGTTTGAATATATTTTGGAAGAAGAACCGGAAAATGTTCCAATTACTAATATTACTTATCTTTTCAATAAAGAAAATTTAAATAAGAATGAAAAAAGATTAAAAATAATTGTCGAAGATTGTATAAATAATTCACTTATTTACGAGAAGATATATAGCATAAGAAACGATATTTTTAAAATCATTGGAACTTTACCTGAACCTATTAAAAGGGAAGAATATTTTAAGAATATAAAGAGTGTTTTCCATGATAGACTTCATAAAAGAATAATATCTTTTTTAATGACTAATAAGTTTAGTGAAACAGGATATTTTTTTAAAATGTTACCTCAAAACATGAAAATTGAAGATATAAATGTCATGCTCATTGATATGAAAAATGTTATAGATAATACTTGGAGTAAATTATGAACAAAGACAAATTGAGAGAGGAATATATAAAATTCATTGGTTTCTCTGAAGAGTATTTCGGAATTACCGATATACAGCTGAGATTAATTATAAGTCTAAATAATTATCATGGAAGCTGTGATGAATTGACGGAAGATATTGAAAATAGGAATAATGGATTATTTACAGCATTAGATTTTAATAAGTTTATTTGGGATTCGATAGAAGATATTGAAACAACATTATCAGAAAAATATCCTAAAATTATTAACAATGTATATGCAGGTGAATATCCGGATAATACATCAAATGCACATGCATTAAAATTTCCTGATGGTTTTTTAGTTTTGATAAACTCAGGATTACTCTACAAATTTTATATCGCTATGGTTATCATTTGTCGCTCCTTATCTTTGGACAAAAATATTTTTAAAGGTGTTGAGGAGACTGAACAATTACCCGGTATAACGCAAGAGCAAGCCGTTGTTTTCCTGTTAAAACTAATAACGGATGAAACTTTTACAAATAAAGATATTTATAATGAAAAGTCAGGATTCAGAATAATGATTGTTAATGGTCAATTGGAAGCTTGTATTAGATTTATTTTAGCTCATGAATATGGACATGTCCATTATCATTACTACTCAAACGAAAAGCAAGAATTATTATCCAATTGGACTCGATACTTAAAGATCACAAAGGGTGTCAATGAAAATTTAGCTAAATTATGGTGCCAAGAACTCTATGCTGATGGATTTGCTCTGGAGTATTTAATGCATAGGGCTTTTAGAATGCAAAAAAATTTGGATTGGAGTCATATATTTGATATTAATGCACCAATTGTCGCTTTTGCATTAGAAAGTTTATTTGCTCATGTTAAATATGGTATTAAATTTGATGATTATATGCTTAGCCATCCTACACCTGCTTTACGGGGAGAAATGATTAGGAATTCAGGAATAGTTGATAAAGTATTTGTTCTGGGAGATTATCTTGCAAAGCATATAAAATACCTTGAAAATTTAATTTTAAGTATAAAAAATTAAGCATTGATTTTATTAATATTATGAATTATTTTTGTAAATGATAATCCGCCGATAAAGAGAAATATAGATAATAAAATATAGACTTAATTTTCGTTTTTTTGAAACATTTTTTGAAATAATAGGATAATAGTATTAGGGAAATTCCTGTGTAACTCGAATAAATCAGAAATTAATGTTTAATAAAAAAATTGGAGGAAATTATGAAAATATTCTTTAATATACTTATGTTTTGTTTTATTATTCACTTATTATCTTTGATAAATGGTTGCAAGTGTAGTAAAGATAATGAACAGAGTGCAGTTTCTGGTCCAATTCAATATCTTCCTTTAGTAAAAGGAAATAAATGGATATACAAGAGGACGGTTTTACAAAGTAAAAATATATGTAATTGGGCAATAGAAGTTGATCTAAGCAAGAATGAAAAATCCTATATGACAAGGGGATATAATCCTGGAATATCCGAAGTAACATCCTTTGAATCTTACTTAATTGGGGATGAAATAATAATTGATGGTAACAAATTTTGGAAAATTAGAATTGATGGGGAATTAATTAGGGATGGTAGATACGAAGGAATAGGCGGACAGAATGGTCAGACGTTTTGGGGACGAATTGCCATTAATAATGACTATACCGCGATAGAGGAACGTATTAAATATAGATATGGCGTATATGCTGGTCCATATGAAAAAAGAATAATGTTACTTCCTGAACCAGTTCAAAACATTAAATATAATATTGATATGGGCAGTGTAATTATTATTCAAGACACAATAGTTAATTATGAAATTTCTGTACCAGCAGGAGATTTTTCAAAATGTTTGAAGATAGTTACAAAAGTAAAATTAAAAGAAGGGGATACACCACCTAATTTAAGAAAAACTGATAAGAATGTTTTTGTTGATTCTTGGGAAACACATTCCTATTATGCCCCAAATGTAGGCTTGGTTAAAGAGGTTCAAAAAGATTATTATGGTAATGATAATTATATACTTGAACTTGAATCATATAATGTTAATATTGAAAAAAAATCAGAGATAAAAATGAATATGTCTGAAATTACAGCATTTAACGCTAAAGAATTAGCAGAAAAAGCTATGATAAAAGAATTCAAGAATGTCGAACTTTTATCAATTTTTGCAACTCAATATTCTTTAATTCCAGGTAAAAAAGACAAAAATAAATATAATGTTGATGAATGGCTCCTTATTTATAAAAATTCCGAATATGATGCGATTTATTGTAAAGTTAATAGTAATTCAAATGTTAAGATTTTTTTAGAACCTGACTTCAGAACCAATAATGACGAAGTTATAGCAATGACAATTATATATAAAGATAATACAATGAAAAGTCATGAAATGAAGGAATTTTATAGACTTAATGGAGCCATATATGCTACAGTTAAGGAAGAAGGAGATATTTATTCAGAAGATTACTCAAGTTCTTTATTCAATTTATCTAAGGCTATTCAACAGTCTCCACCCTTAAAGAATATTAATATCAATAATGATATGGCAATGGAAATAGCGGTTAAAAATGGCGGTTTTCCAGCAATGGTTAGTGTTTTTGGATGTGGAATATTTCTCCTTCAAATGAAAAAATTTAATAATAGTAATGTGCCCATATGGATTTTACCACATAGATATCCTGACCATTTGCGAAGGGGTATAAGAGCAGACAATGGAGATATCCTTTATTTTTCATCTGAACAAGATAAATGGACTTACAATAAATAAAAAATTATTATATTTAATTCACGAAATAATTATGACAGCACAAGTTAGAGAAATATTGATAATAAAAGGCGAAAAATATGGTCTGTCATGCGTTCCTGCTATTCCTGAAAATGCGGAATACTTAGAAAAACTTGAACCTGATAAAGGGAAAAAGTTTTTATCGGGGATTTTTGATTCCACAGCTTGCTGGAGGAAATATATTGGAACTTGGGAAATCAAAGATGACAAATTTTATTTTTTGGATATTAAAGGATTATACCGGAAAAAGAACAAAGACCCGATTTTTGCAGAGTGGTACTCCGGAATAATAAAATATCCAAAAGGGAAATTATTGAAGCGTATACACCTTGCATTCGCCTCTGTATACGAGGAAGAAGTGCAAATTACGGTTGAGAATGGAATTGTTAAATCAACAAAGACCATTGACAACAGAAACAGATACTTTGACGATTGGACTTTGAGATTCTGGGATAGATGGCAGTTGCAGTGAGAAAATAGAAATGATAAAAATGTTAAATCAAATAATAATGATACAATAAATATTATGCAATACTTACCTGAAAATACAATTGATGATTTATTTTACAAATATTATTCATCCTTTTTATCAAAATTGAATCAGGAATCAATTTATGAAAAGATGACGGATATAAGCAAACATATATACCGATTCATTTGGTTACGGTCTTTTCATGATCCGATTACAATAACCATCGAAATTCTTGATAAGGAATATGGTGAATTGCATTTTCAAAAATTTAACGTGAGTAGATTCTATTCAGAAAATGAAATAGTGATTAATAACTTTATCAAACTTACACCTATAAATATTAATATTTTATTAGGTGTGATTAAAGAATGTGATTTTTGGGGTGCACCGTCGAAAAATCCTTATTCACACGGTTTAGACGGTTCAACCTGGATTATTGAAGGATTAAGAGAAGGTAAATATCATATAATAGAAAGATGGTCTCCCATAAATATGGATGAAGTTTCAGCAGGAATTGGTTTAAAAATGCTTGATTTGAGCCGCATTAAGATTAATAAAATTTATTGAGTTCGGGAATTAATTTTCTTCAATTTATGTAAAGCAAAAAGCTTTGAAGGAAACTGAGGATTATGACAGCACAGGTTAGAGAAATATTAAAAATAAGGGATAAAACATATTCTATGGCTTGTACGCCTGATTTGCCGTATGATGATGAATTGATTGCTTTACAAGAAAATGAAATAAAGAAAAACTATTACGGTACATCCATGTGCCATAGGAGATATCAAGGGGTATGGGAATTAAGGGATGACAAGTTTTATCTTGTCAGAATAAATGGAAAATTTAAATTGACTTCAAGGAAGCCGGTTTTTGCAGAGTGGTTCACAGGTGAACTCAAAATTCCTCAAGGAAAATTGCTCAGATATTTCCATCTTGACTTCTTTTCGTTATATGAGAAAGAAATTCAAATTGAGATTGAGAAAGGCATTGTAAAATCATAAAAGGCAATTGACAACAGAAACAGTTTCTTAAAAAAAAGATTTAAATTTTGTTGGGAGGAAAAGTAGAGTGACTTTTTTCAATTAATAAACTAGTTTTGATAGAAGAATGACAATTATTATATTTGATTAATTTATAAAATCAATGAAAGAAAGAATTATGAAAAATGTATATGTATTTTTAATTTTTATTATACTCAATTATGGTACGACCTACTCTCAAGGTGGCTACGGGAAAGAAATTGCTTTTAAAATGCTTGACATGGAAAAGGAAGCAGGTTTTTTCAATGATAATAAACCATACGAGATATTAAAAAAACTTTTCAATGTTATTGATAACAGTAATAAATACAAAGAATATTATTCTAAAAAAGAAGCAATAGAAGTGTTAACAAAAATCAATAAATCATTATTTGACAATGGTTATGTTTATATTTTCGAAAATAAGGAATACGACAGATCAATTTCATCAACTTTTTCAAATTCTTTATTAAATAGGCAATTCTCTTGTGTAGATTACTGTCTTATTTATTTATCTGTAGCAGAACGACATAATATTCCACTGTATTTAAACCTTGTCCCAAAACATACAATTGTAGAATGGAGAACCAATAACTATTGTTTCTTCTGGGAAACAACAAATGGTATAGAAAAAGAAAGGGAATACTATATCAAAAATCATAAAATATCTGAGATTGCTATAGCTAATAAGTGTTATCTATATCCATTAATAAAGGAGCAAAACATTATTTTATGCTATTGTCAATTAGCATCAGAAAAATTAAAAAAAGGTAAATATTCAGAATCAATAAATGATTATGATAAGGCTATCGAAATTAATCCAAACATAGCTGATTTTTATAACTCTAGAGGTGGTGTTAAATTTAAATTGAATAAATTTACTGAAGCGATAAAAGATTTTAATAAAGCTATCGAAATTGACTCACTTATGTCTGAAGCATATATTAATCGTGGACAATCCGATAGGAAGATGGAAAATTATCAACAAGCAATTTTAGACTATTCAAAATCAATCGAAATCAATCC
>CAZEHW010000082.1:0-2388 GCA_964511865.1 uncultured Hyphomicrobiales bacterium
ATTTCCGAACAGGACTTCCTTGATTCTTTAGAATTTGCACATTCAAAAATCAGATTACTTAATGATTTGCAAAGACAGCTTGTTGCAAAATGTGAAGTTGTTAAAAGAGATTTTACTGAAAAGGAAATACCTGCAGAATTAATTGAAACAGTTGTTAATGCAGTAAAAGATGAATTGCACGATTATGTTTATTCTATTACTTCAAAAAGTGAGCGTAATGAACATCGTACAAAATTAAAAGAAAGTGCTTTAGAAAAATTAGCAGAGTTCACTGCTGAAAAAGAAGAATATTCCGAATTAAATATCGAGATGTTAGCCGAAGAGATTTTTAGTAAGCTTGAAAAGAAAGAAATGAGAGCAATGATTCTCAAGAAAAATATCAGGTTAGACGGCAGAGGATTAACAGATATTAGACCAATTAGCTGTGAAGTAGGTGTATTGCCGCGTTCACACGGTTCAGCTCTTTTTACACGCGGAGAAACACAGAGTTTGGGTATGGTTACATTAGGAACAACAAGGGATGACCAAATGGTTGACGGTTTGTTGCCAACATATACAAACAAATTTTATCTGCATTACAACTTTCCACCTTATTCAACAGGTGAAGTAAAAAGGATGGGTATTGGCAGACGTGAAATTGGTCATGGTCATTTGGCTGAAAGAGCATTGAAAAATATGATGCCTGATGATAATTCGTTTCCTTATACGATTCGTGTTATTTCCGAGATACTTGAATCAAATGGTTCTTCGTCCATGGCTACTGTATGTTCCGGAACTTTGGCACTATTTGATGCCGGTGTGCCGATTAAAAAGCCGGTAGCAGGTATTGCAATGGGATTGATTAAAGAAGAAGATGATGTTGCTGTGTTAAGCGATATTCTTGGAGACGAAGATTTTCTTGGTGATATGGACTTCAAGGTTACAGGTACTGCTGATGGTATCACTGCCTGCCAGATGGATATTAAAATCGAAGGACTTCCAATGGATATTATGAGAAAAGCTTTGGAACAGGCAAGACAAGGCAGAATGCACATTCTTGGTATTATGAACGAAACAATTAATCAACCGAGAGAAGATATTTCTCCTTATGCTCCGAGATTCACTGTTATTACTGTTCCACAGGATAAAATTGGTGCAATCATTGGTACCGGCGGCGAAACAATCAGGGGAATAACAGCCAAAGCAGGCGTGGAAATCAAGATTGATGATGACGGCACATTGACGATTGCCTCAACTTCGAAGGATGCAACAGACATAGCTCTTGAAGAGATTAACGGTTTGTTAAAAGTTCCCGAAGAAGGTGAAATTTACGAGGGTGTTGTTAAGGAAATCCGTGAAGGCATGGGTGCTTTTATCGAAATTCTTCCCAAAAAACAAGGATTACTTCATATTTCACAAATTGCTTACGAAAGAGTCAATAACATAACAGACGTTATGAAAGTTGGAGACACAATCCAAGTTAAATTACTTGAGATAACACCGGACGGGAAATTCCGTTTGAGCAGAAGAGCTACAATGCCGGCACCCGAAGGTTGGGTTGAGCCGGAAAGACCCCCACAAAGAAGTAATTCTTATAGCCGCGACAGAAGAGATTCAGGTGGCGGAAGAGACAGAAGAGATTCAGGTGGAAGAGACTCAAGAGACAGAAGAAGATAAGGTTTCAGTGAAAAGGTGAAAACGCGAAAACGTGAAACGTTTATTGTTGACCACGACTTGATTAGGTCGTGGTTTTAATTTTTATATCCATCCGGCTTTTGCCATCAACGGAAATTTTAATATAAACCCGGTTCGGCTTTTTGTGTTATTATTCTCGATATTTCTTGGATACAAATTCTGATATCCTCTGAATAAGCATCAATATCCTGTTTACTAGCTACGAAACGATAATTATGAGTTGATTGATTTGCAATACCTCTGATTTTTTGTAAGTTTTTTAACCTATTCCTTGCAGTACTTTGTATAAAAAACTTTTCTTCAGATAAAAATTTGTCAATTAAATATATAAAATCTAGTGATTTATTACCATTAAATATTTTCGATAACATATCATATTTTTCAAAACACATAATAATCATATTTTCGAATAAACGGCGAATTAGAATAAGTGTTGCGTCATAATAACCATTCTCGAAACAACCGTTCACTTGCTTTGATAGATTTTGTATAACGGGTGAGCAATCCCTAATAAAATCCAGACTAAACAAAGATGAATTTGATTGTGGAGTATCAAATTTACTATAAAAACCAAGCAACATTGCCTTTGCTTGATTTATCAATAAATCAAAATCATCAGCAGAGAACATCCCGATTCTTACATCATCTGAAAGAATATTACCTAAAATTGGATGCTTTAAAATGGAATTTTTCCAATATTCTGCAAATTCTGAA
>CAZEHW010000082.1:2398-6753 GCA_964511865.1 uncultured Hyphomicrobiales bacterium
CGTAAGCAACTTCTAATACATCAACAACTTGAGTTGCATCCAAATTCATAGTCATGTTTGGCTTTATTAAAATATCGATAGATTCGAATAAATGTTGTAACATTTTTTGAGTGTTGTTCATAATTTTACCTATGAAAATTTACTATTAAAATTTTTGCTTTCCACTAAATAATTTTAAAATATGGATTAATATTTTTAATATACAAAATAATCAACAATTTAATTAAAATCGCTATTATTTTATTATTAAAATAATTATTTTATAACATTGTTTTTATCAATTATTATCATTAAATTAGAATTATTAATTTTATTAAATTTCATAAGGATATTAAATATGGAGAATTATGACTATTTAAAAGAGAGATTTAATTGGAATGATGGAATTATTAAAGAAGTGGTAAATATATTTCAGAAATACCATGAGAAATTAAGCAATAGCGAAAATCCATCATTAGGTAATCTCGAGTTTGATATAAAAGATATGACAGGTATTGGTTATCAAGAATTCAAAGATGTCATATTATTTTTCTGGGAAAACGAACAATATAGAGATGTTTGCATAGCATTCAAAAATGCTCATGATGTTTTTGAATTTAAAAATATAAATAAATAGATTAATAAATATTATCGGTTTTTATCATGAAAAAGATTTTAATATGCTATTTTGTTTGTATTTTGTTTATTTTATCAAATAATCAATTAGTTCAGGCACAATGGAGGGTATGTAATGGATTAATGCATAAAGGATCAATAAAAGCATTAACAATTAAAGATAATAATATAATAGCAGGCTCTGATAGTAGTGGTATTTTTTTATCAACTGATTTAGGGCTCAGCTGGATTCAAAAATGTTCAGGGTTAGCGAGTATTAATGTCAGGGCACTTGCAATGAAGGATAATAACATATTTGCCGGCACTTGGGGTGGTGGTATATTTTTATCTACAGACAACTGCGAGAATTGGATTCAATTATTTTCAGGAATAGAGAACAAACAAGTTTATACTATTGTAGTAAGCAACAATAATATTTTTGCAGGTACTGTAGATGGTGTTTTTTTATCAACAGATAATGGGGAAACTTGGGTTGAAAAAAATTCGGGGTTAACTAATACTAAAGATGTTTATTCCATATCCATTAGTGGTATATATATATATGCTGGTACTTGGGAAGGTGTATATTTATCTACAGATAACGGCGAAAGTTGGTCTCAAAAAAGTACAGGTCTACCTTCTTCTATTGTATACTCAATTGCAATAATTGGAAATAACATATTTGCTGGTACTGATAATGGACTTTTCCTGTCCTCCGATTTCGGTAATAACTGGAAAAGTATAGGATTAAGTTCTTCGAGTGTCTATTCATTTGCAACAATCAGCAATAATTTGTTTGTGGGCACTAGTGGAGGGGTGTTTTATACTACTGATAACGGTAAAGGATGGTCAAAAAATTCAGGTCTTTCTAATTATGTGAATTCATTAGCTATAAGTGGCAATAACATATTTGCGGGCACTATGGAAGGTGTATTTTTATCTTCAAATAACGGCGGTAAATGGGGTACCTGGCGTCGAATAGAATCAGGATTAAAAAATCATTACATTAAATCATTAGCTAACAATAGCGTTAATCTCTTTACTGGAACAGAAAGTGGAATTTTTTTAACAACAAATAATGGTCGGAGTTGGTCTTTAATAGGTTTGCAAGGACGCCATATAGACCACATTGCTTTTAGTGGAAAAAATATATTGTTTGGTACTAATGATGGTGTATATTTTTATACCAATAATGGGGATAAATGGGTAAGTAAAAGTTCAGGGCTAAATGATATTATGATTGAATCATTAGCAATAAGCGAAGATAATTTTTTTGCTGGAACTCGTTTCGGTTTATATCTTTCGACTGATTTCGGCAGTAGCTGGGTTCCAAAAGTTTCAGGATTAACAAATTCATGGGTAACAGCATTAGCCATAAGCGGCAATAACATTTTTGCAGGCACTATTGGCGGCGGTGTATTTATATCTACTGATAACGGCGATAGCTGGACTCCAAAAAATTCAGGGCTAACTAATTCAGAAGTCTTTTCTTTAGCTATAAGCGGCAATAATATATTCGCTGGTACAAAGGGAGGAGGTATATTTTTTTCTACCGATAATGGTAATAATTGGATTCCAAAAAATTCAGGTATACTAACTACATCTCAGGTTGTTTCAATAACTATAAGCGGTGAAATTGTTTTAGCCGGTACAAGAGTCGACGGGGTATTTCTATCAACTGATTTGGGTAATAGCTGGGTTCCAAAAAATTCAGGACTATCTAATTCACAAGTCTTTTCAATAGCTATTATCGGTGATTCTGTTTTTGCTGGTACATTTGGCGATGGTGTTTTCGGTGCGAAGCTTTTTGATTTAACTACTGATGTTTTTTTAAAAGAAACCGAAAATGAGTACTATAAAATCTATCCAAATCCAGCTTCGGATTTTATTTATGTTGAGTTTCCGGGTGGTATGATAAACCCCGATATTGATATATTTGATGTTCTTGGCAGAAAATTAAATTTTGAAACAAATATGGAATCCTATAGAATTAGAATAAATACAAGTGAACTGAAAACCGGCTTGTATTGGTTTTCATTAAAATCAAGTACCGATTACAAAGCAATGAAATTTATTATTGATAAATGAAAATCTTTGCATCTTTACGCGAAATAGTTTGAATTGATGAGATAAATTCTCAGTGTAGCTCTGTGTTTCCTCAGTGTCCCTCTGTGTAACTGCCTTCCATTCTACATTTTACATTCTACATTTTAGATTTTCACGAAAGATTTTGGCTTCTAACAATTATCTTTTAACTTTATGAACTTTACAAACTTTATGAACTTTACAAACTTTCTACTGATATAAAAGATACTTTTCTCTTAATTGCTTGAAGTCCTCTAATCCTTTGTTTGAAATTTTCGAAAGCTCATCAATACTTATTTTGTTGATTAATGCATTCAAAATTTTATCAGTTCCGGTTACTTTATTGAACATATTAATGGCTTTATCTGATACTTTGGATTTGCTGAACATATTGGGGTAGATTGTGGATAGAACAGAGAAAAATTTGATGCCATCTGAATAAGGTTTGAAATTTTTATCTTTGTTAAATGTTAATAGGAAACCCTCACATTGTTTTCCTGAATACATTCCATAAAATGGCTGATACTTTATTGGATTGAATTGTATTCCATGAATACTCAGTTTTTCAATTTCTTTGGCTACGATTTCAGTTTTGAAATCAGGTGAGCCGATATATTGAAAGGGGAGAGTCGTACCAATTCCTATACTGATTATACCAAGTTCGCCGAAAGCACCTAATACTGCGGCTCCTCGAATGGCATTGACAGTTGGAATATGTGGTGAAGTCGGATACCATGTCAATCCGGTTTCTTCAAAAATCATTGACCGGTTCCAATTCTGCATTTTGATGACTGTCAGAGTGCATTTTAATTTCTGTCCTTTTTCAGAAAGCCAGCCCTCATTGTTGAACATTTCAGCAAGTTCACCAATAGTACAACCATGAATGTAGGAAATCGGAGCAATTCCGACAAATGATTCTCTGCCTTTTTCGACAACATTGCCATCAACAATCTCACCACCAAGTGGATTTGGTCTGTCCAAAATATACACAGGCAGATTATTTTGAGCACATGATTGCATCGTTTTGAAAATTGTACTGATGTAGGTATAAGAACGAACTCCAATATCCTGAATATCAATAACTACTGCATTACATTCTTTTAAAATGTTGGCTCCCGGTTTTCTACTGCTCCCGTATAAAGAATAAGAAGGCAAGCCAAATATTTTGTCGTTTTTAACATGAGAACCTGCTGGAACTGTTGTATAAAAACCATGCTCAGGTGTAAGCAATCCGATTATTTTACATTTATCGGTCTTTAAAAATTCTTCGACTGTTAAACTTCCTTTGGATGTTCTTCCGGTATTATTTGTTAATAGCAGAATCTTTTTGTTCATTAAAATTTCGAAATCTGATTCGATAAGAACATCAATTCCAAGTTTTATTTTTGATGAGTTGCCTGTCTCATCCTTCGACAGGCTCAGGATGACAGAGTTTGCAGACAGCAGACAGCAGACAACAGTCAGAAAGAAAACTACCAATTTTCTCTTAATTTGAAAATTGAAAATTGAAAATTGAAAATTATTTCCCATATGGCTTTTGAATATATTTCTTAGCTAATTCATGCGAGCCGTCATAATCTTTCCACCTTAACAGTTTCTCGTATTGCTTAATTGCATATTTACGTTTCCCCTGAAGGTCTAAAATCCTTCCAATATACAAATTTGTTTTTACCATG
>CAZEHW010000082.1:6763-13173 GCA_964511865.1 uncultured Hyphomicrobiales bacterium
CTGAAGTACCGTCTTTATCAACTGCCCTGCTGGCTTCATCGCATTTATACAAATACTTCAAAGCATTTTCATAATCTTGTCTTCTCATTAAAGACAAACCTACATAGTAAAGTGCTTCCCTTGAAGTTAAACGGTCATAACCGATTTCTCTTTTTATACACTTCTTCAGAATTTTTCTCCATAATTCCTCGGCTTTTTCCTGATATTCCCATCCATTTGTTGTATAAGAACGGGCTAAATATCTTTGAAAAAATGGATTATTCGGATAAGTGAAGGCAAGGTCTTCAGCCATCAATAAAGCATCAGGATAATTATCTTCGAACTGATAATAAATCTGGAGTAAGACCTCTTTTGCTTCAACTGCGGCATATCTGGCGTACTTGGCAGCAGAACGAAGCTGAAGAATTCCAATTCGTTTATCTCCTTTCGGGAAAAGAGCAGTTAAAGGTTTTAACGCAGGATATTCCTCAGGAAATGCAACTACAAAATAATTATAAAGTCCTGTACCTAATTGAATATCATGATTTCCCGGGGCAAGTTTCCAACATTCTGTTAAAATTTCATAACCTTTTCTACCATCATTTGCGACATTAAGGTAATTTTTTCTGATAGCATGATATCTTCCTCTGTATCCATAAGCACCACCCTGGAAAAAGAGTGCAGTAATATCAACAATGTTGGTATCAAGCCGCTTTTCACAAAGATTTATAACTTTATCAATTTTCTTCAGAAAAACTTTATCATACTTTTCAGTTTCTCTGAACAATCGGATTTTCCACCACTCCACCATAGCATCCAAAAAATAGCCGGCAGGATTGTCAGGATACATATCTATTACTTGTTGAAAACATGCAGATGCAGAATCAAATTCAATATTATAAATATAAAAAGTGCCTTTTTGAATAAGACTGTCAGCTTCAGTATGCATTATCGCCCACTGAGCAAATAGTTTTGATGGCAAAATGATACATACTATAACAACACAAACTAATAATAGTTTAGCTTTCATCAATATTAATTGTCTAATTATTTAATAAATAAAATTTAAAATAAGAAAAACGAAGCAATGAAAAAAATTGTGTATTATTTATTGTTTGAGTTTATTTGGTTAAATTGGTTTCACAGACTTCATACGCAGAAGTCTGAAATTATAAACATTAAGAAAACAAATATTATTTAAGTATAAACACAGATAATTCCTATTTCCCTGTACTAAAAACACCATTGCTGAATGTGTAGAGGGTTGTTTCATTATATTTAATAACAAAATTGAATGTTCCGCTGGCTTTTATTGGATTTCCAGCTTCAAATTTATCTACTTTTATTGTACCTTCCGAGGCAGTATCAGCTATTCCCGAATGATTATATATTGCCAGAAAGTAACCATCTTTGGACAAGGAATATGTACCTGCTTTAATTGTATCGAATGGTTCAAAAAATAAATGAAATGAAATTGAATCAGTAGCATTAGCACCAAATATTTTAAGTTTCTTTAAATGTGTACCAAATTCTTCAGCAATTAAAACAGTACTTGCAGAAAATTTTTTCCCATTGATTGACGATGTTATTTGTTTGACATCAGAACTGTTAGTACTGCTTTCATCGCAGGCAGATAATACAATGACAGCCAAAATTAAAATTATTGATGTTTTCATTTTCTTTTCTTAGTAATTCTACAAATTTATTTTATTTCATGCAACTAAATTAACTAATTATTCCTAATTAATCACTCTGAAAAACACCGGCTTGAGAAGAAATGTTTAAAAGTATGCCAAGAGATGCTGAATGGAAAATAACCGCAGTACCTCCATAACTGATAAATGGCATGGGAAGTCCGGTAGTTGGTAATAAGCCAATATTAACACCTGCATTAATTAAAACACTGATACTTAATGTTACAACAATACCTACGGCAAGATAATATCCGAAATTATCAGGTGCATTTTTCGCAACAATCATTCCTCTCCAAAGAATAAATCCGAAGACACAAATTATTGCGGCTGTCCCAATAAAACCATATTCTTCCCCAATAATGGAGAATATAAAATCACCATAAGATTCTGGTAAATACAAATCACTTTGCCTGCTCAAACCGGGTCCTAAACCAAAAAGTCCGCCATTGCCAAATGCTATTAATGATTGTTGTAACTGATAGCTGTAAGTTTCTAAACTGCCAACCTGTTCCGGACTTGCAAAAAATGCTTTAATTCTTTGTACCCAGTAACCAGATTTTAGCAGAACAACAATAATACCCAACAACATTGCACTTCCACCGACTGCACCGATGTGAGTTACCTTCGTATTACCGATAAACATCATTGTCAGAGAAATCATTATAACAATAAGTGTTGTGGATAAATTTGGCTGTAAAATAATCAGCAAAGCTATGGCACCTGTCCAGATGAGAATTGGAAGCATACCTTTTTTGAAGTCCTTTATTACATCCTGCTTTCTTGTTATCAAAGCCGCAAGATGAATTACCAGTGCAAATTTGGCAAACTCTGATGGCTGGAATCTTAATACTCCAAAGTCGAGCCATCTGGAAGCACCTTTAGCCTGAATACCTACGAGCAAAACAGTTATTAGTAGTACAATCGAACTTAGGATTAAAATTTTTGATATTTTTCTCCAAATCCTATAATCAATTTTAGCAACTGTTATAATTATAAAAAGACCAAACAGCACTCTTGCCGCATGATTCCAGAACATTTTTTCCTGTGAACCAAACTTCACTTCTGCATAAGAAGCACTTGCGCTGTATACAAATGCTATACTAAACAGCATTAAAAATGCTACGGATAGCAGTATATACCAGTCAATATGATTTTTCGGTTCTTCCATTCAATCAGTTGAAAAAGTTCATAAAGTTTATAAAGTTAAAAGTACAAAGTTAAAAGCTTAGAAGTTTATAGTTTTCTGTTATCCGTTGTACGATTAACAGTTCATTCAACCTTCTATTCTTCATCTATTCTATCTTTCTGTCCTTCCGTCTTTCAATTATTAAGTACTTCAACCTAAAAGCCTAAAAGCCTAATAGTCTAAAAGCCTAATAACCTAAAAGCCTAATTTATTCACAATTTCTTTAAATACCTCTCCTCTGTGTTCATAATTGATAAACATATCAAATGATTTGCAGGCAGGAGTAAATAATACGACATTGTTTTGCAAGGCAACTTCTCTTGCTTTTTTTACTGCCAAGTCAAGACTTTCGTATCTGTAACACCTAAGCATTGATGAGAAATGATTAAAAATGTTATCAGCTTCTTCACCTATAGCAATTACGCACTGAACATTTTTTTCCACAACATCATCTAATTCTGAATAATCATTTGAATCACCCCTGCCTCCGGCAATCCAAATAATAGGTTTCTTGTAGCTCGATAATGCATACCATGTCGCATTAATATTGGTTGCCTTTGAATCGTTAATATAATCAACGCCATCAATGTTTCTTACGAATTCAAGTCTGTGTTCAACACCCTCAAATGTCATAAGACTATCCCGTATGTTCTCATTGGTGATTTCAAAAGCTCGGGCTGCCAATACCGCAGCCATTGAGTTTTGGGCATTGTGAATGCCCGGAATACTTACTTCGTCTAAAGTCATTATGATCTCCTCTTTTTGCTGTTTTGGATAATTATAACACATTTTCCCATCTCGGCTGAATATTCCCCCCACAACCTTTTTCATAGAAAAATATGCTACTTGACCTTGTGTATATAAAGCACCTTTCGATGCCAACTCATCATCTGCATTAAGTATTAACAAGCAATTTGAATCATGATTTTTTGCAATTTTGTATTTTGTACGGGCATAATCATCAATACTCCCGTGGTAAGCTAAATGGTCAGGTGTAATGTTTAAAATCAACGCAACTTCCGGCTTGAAGTTAACAATCCTATCTAATTGATAACTACTCACTTCTGCAATAATAACAGTATCTTTATCAACACCTGTGTCTTCCTTATCCTGTCGAAATACATCTTCTCCTTTTTCCCTTCTCCCTTCTCCCTTCTCCTTTTTCCGGTCATCCTGAGCTTGTCGAAGGATAATATTTGACAAAGGTTCACCAATATTCCCGGCAACGACTGCTTTTCGACCTGATTTATTGAAAATATGTGCTATCAAGCTTGTTGTTGTTGTTTTCCCATTAGTACCGGTTATAGCTATTATTCGATTATTACAATGCTGATAAGCAAATTCGAGTTCGCTGATGACAGGGATATTCAATTTCTCTGCTTCTTTGATAATCCAAGCTGTTCTGGGAACACCGGGGGATGTAATAATAAGTTCGGTACCTTCCAATGCTTTGTTAGTATTGCCTCCAAACTCTGATTCAATGCCGTTTTTATGCAATAAATCGAATGTCTCCCGAAAGTCATCTTTAGAACGGCTTTCAGACAGAAATACATTATGCAAAAGCATTTTTGCCAGCAAGGCAGCTGCCAAACCACTACGGGCAGCCCCTATGACTGCTATGTTCATTATTCCCCCAAATTCAAATTGTAATTATGCTGCAAGGCAAAATTAAACAATAATTCTTTGAAACAAATAATATATTTTCCAACTTTTATGAACAGTTGAAATGTTAATATCTTTGATTATCTCGGGAATTATGTTAATTAGATTGGCTTAAATATTAAATTTTAAATGACTTGTCATACCGAAGGAAGGGGAGAAGGGAGAAAGGAGAAGGAGGGATACGGAAATACAGAAAGAACATTAACAATTGACAATTAAACATCATCCTGTCATTCAGAGCGAAGCGAAGAATCCAGCTCATTAACAATTAACTATTGCTTAAAAGCTCCTTTTTTCGTAAGTTTAGGTTTTGGTTGCTAGGGGATTAGGGATTAGGCATTTAGGATTTTTGGATTGAGTGATATTTAAGAAAGGTAAATTGATGAAAATATTTAAAACATTTAATGGTATTTTTTTAATAGTATTTTTAACATTTATCTTATTTATAATTTTAAAATATTTTTGTAAAATAGATTTAACTTATAGTGATTTCATACTATTCATTACATTTGAAGCTTTGATTTATTATACTTATTTTACTTATAAAATATATCGTCAAGATTTAATTTTAAGCGCTAGTGTAAAATTAATATCAGCGGAAGAGCAAAAGAAATATGAATCTATAGGTACAGTACATGAAAATCATGAGTATAGGGTTATTATGCAAAATTTTACAAAATATCCTTTAAAATGTAGATGTATTATAAAACCTATCGTTTTTGGTAAATTGTATGAAACAAATGATTTTTACGGTGGAAAAGAATATCGTACAATTCAACCTTTTGGTATTTTTAATGGATGGATTGATATCGATAGATATTTAAAATTAGCTGGTGAAAGTTATCAAGATATTTTGTATCACAAGAAGGATAATTTTAAAATTGATGAAATATTAAGGTTTGATGTCGATTTTGAATATTCGCTTTCAAATGGAGAAGAATTCACAAAAAATCCAACATTAAATTACTTTTATATTTTTCGAAATAGAACTTTGTCATTATATTAATTTTTTGAATTGATGCTTTCCTATTTTCCTGATTTTCTACGATTATCATCTTTGCATAATAATTGACAATTTACTTCAATAGTTTTACCGCCTTCGTGCCATGGTTTAATATGGTCGGCTTCCATTTCAGATATATCAAAATGTTTTTTGCACTTTACGCAAATCCCTTTTTGCTTTTCATATACTTTTCTTTTAATTTTGTCATCAAATTGACGAAGATTTAAATATTTTTCTTCACCGGTTAAAATATAGGTATAGATACCTTTTATACTTTGAACATCATCATCATCTATCAATTTTAATATTTTTTCTTCAAGTTTTTTCGCATCATAAACGATATCTTTGTAATTATTATAAAGAAATCCCCAATCAACTCCTTTCATTTCATTGCGATGAACGATAAACGTTGCTTTTACCCAAGTAATGACAGCCTGAAAATATATCCACAATGCACTGGCGTTTGTGTCATGCTGATGATTTGACATATAAACTTCTATATTACCTTTTGAAAACCAGGCTATAGCCGTTTCCAAATATTCCTGACGGATAGCAGAACCATTTAGATAATCACTTCCAATTTTTGAAGCAACACATCCATTTTTACTAAAATATCGTTTTGCATCGGAAACCCAAGGACCCGAATATACAGCATTTCGCAATTCCTGTTCAGTAAGTCTTACACCCGCTATATTTATAGTCTTAAACCACTGCAATCTTTCACTATCCAAACCGCTACACAAATAAACCATAAGTTTATAATTAAGTATTTGTTCTTGCTCATCGTTTTTCAGATTATGAAAATACCTGAATATATATGAAAAATCGCCATTAACAAATTGACAAACTGAAATTGTTCTCTGCTGACCATCAATCACTTCAAAAT
>CAZEHW010000082.1:13183-13625 GCA_964511865.1 uncultured Hyphomicrobiales bacterium
GGTATTCTTTTGTGATTGTATCAATAACAGCGTCACGTTGCGTATCCTTGTAAATAAATTCCCTTTGATATGGAGGTCTAATATCAAGTTTTCCTCCGTAACCAAAAACACCTTCTTCTTCATTGTCTTGGTATCCTTCTGCCAATTCTCTAACTGTAATTTCTTTTAGTTCAATTTTCATGATAATTCCTATTTCAATAATTTTCTATTTTCTGATTCCAAAAATCCCGCTTCTTTTTTAATTACCCCGAATTCGGTATAATTGAAATTGCAGGGAGATTTTTTTAAAAGGGGCTTTTTATTTCCAACTGTTTACAAATAATTTTACAGGTAACTTTCACTATTTCATTATGACGGGGAATACTTGATTGCTTTGCATTTTTTGGATTTTGCCAAATAGTATGATTTCCGCCTTCACGAAATTTAATGCATCCATAACTTT
>CAZEHW010000083.1:0-13561 GCA_964511865.1 uncultured Hyphomicrobiales bacterium
AAAACATATCCAATGCCGGTTTTTGATAAAACGGATTTTGCAGGTGAACTGACTTATGTCTGGAAATACCAGATATATCACATGTATATTCGTTATTTCCTTTGGAATTTCATGGGAAGAACAAGCGATATACAGGATTCTCCGGAAGCATTCGATGGAAAGAAAGAGTCTGAGATAATCAACTATAAAATGGGATATAAAGATATATATCCGATTCGATTTTTTGCACTTCCCTTATTATTCGGACTTTTTGGGCTGTTCTTCCATTTTTGGCGAGACCCAAAAATGGCTTTTGTTTTCTTGATTATGTTCTTGCTGATGGGTGTTCTCACAGCTATTGCCCAAAATCAGCAGGAGCCTCAGCCGAGAGAAAGGGATTATTTCTATGCCGGCTCATTCTTTGTCTGGTGCATTTGGATTGGTATGGGAGTATATTTCCTGATTGACTGGCTGGCTAAAAAGAAATTTAAAACAGGTCCTGTTGTTGCTATTATTACTTTATCCCTGTTCTTAGTTCCAATTAATATGGCTATTGGGGGATGGAAACTTCATAGTCGTGCAGGTGATTATCTGCCCTTTGACTATTCTTATAATATTTTACAAAGTTGTGAACCAAATGCTATATTGTTTACAAACGGCGATAATGACACATTTCCTCTTTGGTGGCTTCAGGATGTTGCCGGTGTCAGAAGAGATGTTCGAATCGTAAATCTTAGTCTTGGTAATACACTTTGGTATATTCATCAGCTAAAACATAGAGAGCCATGGGGTGCTACTAAAATACCTCTGACTTTTACTGACGAAAGTCTCACAGTTCGTGAAGATGATGAAATGGCATTGCGCTATGATTGGGGTGCTGCTCAGCAAATTTCTATCCCTGTACCTAAAGATGTTATGATGCAATTCACTCAGGATTCTGCAACAATTGCAAAAGGGACTATGGATTTTACATTTGTTGGAAAACCTTATTCACAAAGAGATGGTCAACAGATTTACATCTTCAGAGTACAGGATAAATTAGTTTTAGATATTCTTAGACAAGTAAAATGGAAAAGACCTGTCTATTTCTCAACCACAGTTGGGCAGGATGCTTTCAGCGGACTTGACCCCTTCTTCAGAAATGAAGGTATGGTTATGAGGATTTGTCCGGTTCAGCAAAGAAGCAGCAACTCAGATGCTATTGATGAAAAGAAAATGGCTGAATGTTTACTTGATGTAGATAACAGCAATAATTATTCGACAGAATTTAATCATGGCTTCAAACTTCGTAATTTAAACAATATGGATGTTTTCTACGATGAAGTACACAGAAGGTTAATGAATAACTACAGGTCATTATATACGAATTTTGCCGCTTATTATCTCATGCCCGGCAGAGATAAGAATCGAACTACAGCAATTCTGGATATTATGAATAAGTACATTTCACCTAAACAATTTCCTATGCCTTATGAACTCGAATTCAGATTGGCAAGATTATACAATGAAGCCGGAGCAAAAGAAAAAGCTGAATACTGGGCGGATATGACCATCAAATCTTGTAATGATATCATATCAAAACCGGCACTGTATCATGATGCATATATTGATGAGATTACAGGCATGTCTTACTACGGACCTCATCGAATAGCTTCATCAATGTATGAAATGAGAAATGATTTTGCTTCAGCTAAACAAGTACTTCAGCAGTTAATGGCACAGGTAAAGCAACGTTTGCAGAATGTAAGTAATAATCCTAATTTACAGGAAGAAGCAAAGAAGCTTTATTATACAATGTATGACATTCAGTCCAATATTGATGAATTATCAATGGATGAACTTGCATCTCAGGGCAAAGTTTCTGAAGCTATTGCCAGGGGTAATCAGATTATGTTAGAATATGACCAATCTCAAGACCCGAATGTAAAATATATGAAGCAATATATTGAAAAGAAAATTGATGAGATTAAGTCCAAATATAATATTACAGACTCAATCTCTCAGAAATAAATTGCGTTGCTATTATGTCATTTTGAACGAAACGAAAAAATGAATCCTAAGACAATTTAATAAAAGGATCTTTTTCGATTCGTTCAGAACAACATAATTTAAAATTCCAAAACAGAAATTTTTAATGAATACAGATTTATCAATAATAATACCTGCTTTCAACGAAGAACAAAGGATTCTAAAATCCTTGGATACTGCCATTGAATACCTTGACAAGCAGAATCTCAATTATGAAGTAATTGTTGTTGATGATGGTTCCGATGATAATACCATAGGTGTGTTGAAAGATTATAATCCAAAAGTACAGGTCTTATCTCTTGGAAAAAATTTAGGTAAAGGTGCGGCAGTAAGAGAAGGTATGTTATCAGCACACGGTAAAATCAGATTATTCTCCGACGCAGATTTTTCAACACCTGTTTACGAACTTCATAAGCTTCTTGGTATAATTAAAAATGGTGCTGATGTTTGTATCGGTAGCCGTGCCATTGATAGAAAAATGGTAAAAGAACACCAGCCATTTTATCGTGAATTTATGGGTAAAACATATAACCGTTTAGTCCAGCTTCTTGTATTCAAAGGTATAACAGATACCCAGTGCGGATTTAAAGCTTTTACTAAAAAGGCAACAGAATCAATCTTTTCAAAAGCTAAAATCAACGGATTCAGTTTCGATGTTGAAATTCTCTTTCTCGCAAAAAAACTGAATTTAAGAGTTGAACAGGTACCTGTAGAGTGGTATAATGATAAAAGAAGTACCGTTAACCCAATCAAAGATTCCGCTATGATGATTTTTGAACTTTTCAAAATAAGAAAATTGCATATTAAGAAGTCATAATAATAATCATTCAATGACAACGCTGATAAAAAATAGTAAACTGAACGAGCTTTTTGCCGGAGATTTTGAATTGATGGTTGATGGATTTCTTAACGGTCAGTTCAATATGGATTTTGACTTCGAGAGAACCATGAGTGTATCAAAAGATATTTCTTTACCGATGTTTCGCTTATATGGTTGGAACCCCTGGACAATTTCTCTGGGGTATAACCAAAAAGATGATGATATTGACAAAGAACTTCTATCACAAAAGGGATTCGGTTTAGTTAGAAGACCTACTGGTGGCAGAGCCGTACTCCATGCTAACGAATTGACCTATTCAATCGCTATGAAAGTACCTGAAGATAAATCTGTTCATGATATTTACAGGGACATACACACTTTTCTTTTATCCGGTTTGAAAAAACTTGGAACAGATAGTCTGGATTTTGAAAAATCGCAAACCGATTTCAGAGAATTTTATCAAAATCAACCCGGAATGTCCGTATCCTGCTTTGCCAGCTCTGCCCGTTATGAAATAGCCCTTAACGGCAGAAAAGTAGTTGGAAGTGCACAACGATTGTTCGGGAAAACACTACTCCAACATGGCTCAATTCTTCTGAGCAATGGACATGAACAGTTGGCGGATGTTATTAAAACCGATAATGAAGATAAACGAAAAACTTTAAGGAATTACATTCTTAAACATAGTGCTACGTTAGAAGAATCATGCAAAAGAGAAATTACATTTGATGAAATCACTCAGGTTTTTACAAATCTTATTATTTGATAAAGTCTTTTTGAATCTCACCTTAATCTAAATTTTAACTCTTAATTTTTAACCTCTATTCCACCAAAAATTACATTGTAATTGATATAAATAGTTATGCTTCCTTCCACGGATGGATTCTGATGTGTTTTGTCATCTAAAGCACCAAATACAGGAGTACCCGAAAATACCAATTTCCAATGTCTTGGAACTTTTAGCTCAACTCCGCCAAATGTTGTGTTTATATTTAAAACAGCTCCCTCAGATGATAATTCAGAACCGGTCAGGTCAAGTTCTATTGCTCCAAAAGTAGCTGATATATTACCTCCTTTAAAATTCTTGTCATCAACTTTTTTACTCTGACCACCGAACAACGCCGTCAAATTCATATCACCATCTGAATGTGATTGAGTAAATGTATGTTTGCTAAAATACTTTTTACATGGAAAAAGCATACTAATTCCTATTATCACGATAGCTAATGGCCAAAATGCAGACCAGAAACCTCCGCTTAAATAACCAAGTTGGTCAGCTAAGAGTAAAACACCAACTCCGATTATTAATAATCCTGAAAAAATTGGGGGATTTTTTCGTGAAATATGAGCTATCCCCAATAAAATAATTGACAATGGCCACCATTCCGATATTGCCTGTGAAAACTCCATATATTCAAAGGAATCAAGTAAAAACCCAACTCCGATTAAAACCAGTGCTATTGCAAATACATTTCTTGCATTCATATCAATTTCTATAATTTGTTAAACAACAATAATTAAATATACGTTTTTTTTAGAAAAATGTTTAAGCTATTTATAATAAATTTACGTCAATTAGAAAATTATCTAAAACATGATTATATTTGTTTTTTGTAATCGTTTACAATTTTGGGATTTTATCAATGTCTGAAAAGAAAAAAAATATTAATAAACAATACGAATGTCTTGATAAAGGATTTGTACGTTTAGTGGATTATATGGGTGACGATTCGGCTATTGTTCAGGCGGCAAGAGTGTCCTATGGCAAAGGGACAAAGTCTGTAACTATGGATAGAGAGTTAATCAGATACCTCTTACGCCATCGTCATACTTCTCCGTTTGAAATGGTAGAATTTAAATTTCATGTCAAACTCCCCATTTTTGTCGCAAGACAGTGGATAAGACACAGAACAGCAAATGTAAATGAATATAGCGGCAGATATTCTGAAATGAAGAATGAATTCTATGTCCCGGAAATCTTCCAGCTAAGGCATCAAAGCTCCTTAAACAAACAGGCAAGGGGAGAAGAGGAACTGCCTAAAAAATCTTCAGAAACTATCTTGAAAAAAATGCAGAAAACACAAAATGCTTTATTTCATGATTATGAGTTTTATCTCGCAAAAGACCTTGCCAGAGAATTATCAAGAATCAATCTTCCACTGTCAACATATACCGAATGGTACTGGAAGATAGACTTACACAATCTTTTACATTTTCTTCGGTTGAGAATGGATTGGCATGCTCAATATGAAATCCAGGTTTATGCCGAAAAAATTGCTGATTTAATCAAGCCGATTGTTCCTTTAACCTATCAGGCATTTCAGGACTATGTTGCTAATTCTATGTCATTTTCTGAGCAGGAATTATCTGTACTCAACATGATGATAAAAAAAGATTTACCTGATGAAAGCACTCTTACCAAAAAAGGATTGAAGGGATTGGAACTTAAAGAATTTAAAATGAAATTAGAAACATTAAAAAATAAATAAATCATTAATTAATAATTTTTTTGGAGTAAACAATGTTTAATAGAATTTTAACAATAGTTGTAACTTTTTTTATTGGAATATCACAATTACTTTCACAAGATGTCGAAGAAATTGTAGCTAAAGTTATGGAAACAAGGGGAGATTATTCTGTATACAAAAATCTTAATTCACTATTGGTATCAGGAACTCAATCTCAGATGGGCATGAATATACCTTTTAAGATGTGTTATAAAAAGATTAATGACAAGAAAGCTAAATATTTCCTCGAATCAGAAGCCATGGGTTCTAAACAACAAATGGGTACAAATGGCGATACACTATGGGCAGATATTCAGGGACTTCAAATTATACCAAAGGAATATGAAGAGCAATTTATTTCTCAAATTTCTCAGATAAAAGGGTTTGCAGAGACACCACTGTTGAAATACAAGGAAAAAGGTCATAAACTCGAATTATCGGGTATTGTAAATGAAGACGGCCGTGATGCTTATACACTGAAGTTAATTCAGGATGAAGGAAGGGAAATCTTCCTTTATGTTGACAAAAATAACTACGAACTTTTTAAACTTTGGTTTAATATGCCCGGGGAAAATGATCAGGAAGTCGAAGTTGAAATGAATTATTCGGATTATAAAAAAATTAATGGGTTTTCGATCCCTCATAAAATGTCATTAAAAACAGGAGATTTTGGAACAATGGATATCATTCTCGAAAAAGTGGAATTTAATCCAGTCCTTGACGATGCAATGTTTAACGTTCCAAAAGAGGAAGCGAAAACTGAATAGTTTTTGTTAATAAGATTAAAAAGAATATTTATTGGATTTATAGTTTTTATTAAATTTTTATTTTGGAGGTTTTCACATGAAAGTGGAACTTGTAATGCCTAAAATGGGCGAATCCTTACAGGAAGGAACAATTTTAAAATGGCTGAAAAATGTTGGCGATAAAGTTGAACGGGATGAGATGATTCTCGAAATATCAACTGACAAAGTTGATACAGAAGTACCATCACCAAGTGCAGGAGCATTAGTTCAAATACTTGCTGAAGTCAATCAGACGGTTGAAGTCGGAAAAGTCATTGCTGTTATAGAAACCGATGAAAGTGATTATGTATACGATGATAAACCTCCAAAACATCCTGAAATAAATGCAGACAGCAGACAGCAGACAGCAGACAGCACAGAGAAGATTGAAGCCAGAAATCAGAAGTCAGAAGTAAGAAGTGAAACAATTGTCAGTTCGGGAGATGTAGTTGATGTAGTTATGCCGAAAATGGGAGAATCACTCACTGAAGGAACTATAATTAAATGGCTGAAAAAAGTTGGCGAAAAGATTGATCGGGACGAAATGATTCTTGAAATTTCTACCGACAAAGTTGACACAGAAGTACCTTCACCTGTTGGCGGTACTTTAGTAGAAATTTTATATAAGGAAAATGATGTTGTTGAAGTAGGAACAGTGATTGCAAGAATTTCTGGAAGCGATTCAGTTAATATAAAACCGATTCCCGAAATTGAGGAGAAAGCACCTGCTCCTGAAACCCAATCATCTAATACTCAGATACCGGAAGCAAATGACATTACCGAAATACCCAGATCTAAGGATGGTAGATTCTATTCGCCTCTTGTAAGAACTATCGCAGAACAGGAGAAAGTAACGTTAAGAGAACTTGAGTCAATTCAGGGGACAGGTGTTGATGGAAGAATAACGAAGAAAGATTTGCTTTCATACATAGAAACGAGAGGGAAGTCAGAAGTCAGAAGTCAGAAGTCAGAAGAGAGAAAGACGGAAATAATTTCAAAACCTTCTTTTGAACCTGTTCAAATACCAAAGAGAGAATATTCTCTTGGTCCTGATGCCGAAATTATTCCAATGAATAGAATCCGGCAAATAACTGCCGAACACATGGTTTACTCTAAACGAACATCGGCACATGTTACAAGTGTCGCCGAAGCTGATGTTACAGGACTGATGAAATTAAGAGAAAGTGAAAAAGCGTCATTCTTTGCAAGAGAAGGATTTAAACTGACATTTACTCCATTTTTCTCAAAAGCAGTTGTTGATGGCGTTAAGCAATTTCCAATGGTCAACGTAAGTGTTGATGAGAAGAATATTGTACGTTACAGAAGGATTAACTTGGGTATAGCCACTGCACTTGATGAGGGTAATTTGATAGTTCCCGTGGTCAGGAATGCAGATGATTTAGGTATAACAGGACTGGCTCGTCAGATTTATGATTTATCTACAAGGGCAAGAACCAAGAAATTGAATCCTGATGATATACAGGGTGGTACAATCACTTTGACAAATGTAGGCACATTTGGTACATTGTTTGGAACTCCGATTATCAATCAGCCCCAAACTGCAATTATTGGTGTTGGCGCTATTAAGAAAAGACCTGAAGTAATGGAAATTGATGGTGAAGATCACATTGTAGTTCGTTACATGATGTACACCTCAATAACTTATGACCACAGAGTAATAGACGGAATGCTTGCCGGACAATGCCTTGCGGCTATTGTTCAAAGTTTAGAGAGTATGAATAAAGAAACTGTTAAGTTTTAGTAGAGACAGGTTTCAAACCTGTCTGAACAATGATAAAGTAGATGCCATTCTAATTATTGAAAATTGATTATTAGGGTGGCATTTAAATATTTAAAATATGATAAGTGAATATGAAATATTAGCGCATCAGGCAGATGTAAGGATATTAGCCAAAGGCAGTGATTACGAAAAATTGTTACGTGCTGCTTTAAATGGACTTTGTAAAATAATGTTGCATGATGGCAAAGTTCGTCAACCTTTAATTACTAAACAAATTACAGTTGAATCAACTGATATTACAGGACTACTTGTTGATTTTTTATCAGAAGTATTGTCTTTGTCACATCAAAACAAAGTATTATTTTGCGAAGTCAAATTTGAAAAGTTGACAGAATGTTATTTGAAAGCTGAAATAAGAGGTTATAGAGTTGACGGATTTGATGATGATGTCAAAGCAGTAACATATCACGAAGCCGAAGTTTCTTTTTCTGAGGAAGTTTACAGGACAATTATTGTGCTGGATATTTAAGATAATTAACAATTGTATTAAAACTTTGCGTCTTTGCATCTTAGCAACTTTGCGTGAAATTTTATGACTAATACAACAGTATTTATTTTGTTAATCAGCTATTTTGAAAATTGAAAATTATAAAATTGAAAATTGTTAGGAGATATTATGAAAGTACCATTATTAGACTTAAAATTACAGTATAATACTATTAAAGACGATGTTGAAAAAGCAATGCTGGAAGTAACTCGCTCCCAGATGCTGATTTTAGGTAAAGAAGTTGAAAAGATAGAAACGTCTCTTGCAGAATATCTTGGAGCTAAATATGCTATTGGCTGTTCGAGCGGAACAGATGCTCTACTAATGGTATTGATGGCTCTTGATATTCAACCCGGAGACGAAGTAATAATTCCTACCTATTCATTCTTTGCTACTGCAGGTGTTATATCAAGATTGAATGCAATTCCTGTTTTTGTTGACAGCGACCCTGTAACTTATAACATTAATCCGGCACTAATTAAAAATGCAATCACATCAAAAACAAAAGCAATAATTCCTGTTCATTTGTATGGACAGTGTGCCGATATGGATAAGATAATGGCTATTTCAAAAGAATTTAATATTCCTGTGATTGAAGATGGTGCTCAGGCAATCGGCTGTCAATACAAAGATGGAAGAATGGCAGGTTCAATTGGTTTAATGGGATGTTTCTCATTTTATCCTACCAAAAATTTAGGAGGTTTTGGTGATGGTGGTTTAGTGGTTACAAATGATGAACAACTTGCAGATAAACTAAGAAAAATGAGAAATCACGGAATGCATCCGAAGTATTATCATGGTTTCATTGGTGGTAATTTCAGGTTGGATGCATTGCAAGCCGCTGTATTGAACGTTAAATATCCTCATCTCGAAAGCTGGCACGAAGGCAGAAGAAGAAATGCAAATCTTTATACAAAATACTTCATCGAATCGGGATTAGCTGAAGCAGAAGGAGTGCTGGAATTCAATGAGAAAAACAAAGTTCGTCTTCCAAAAGCGGTTTACAAAGAAACTGAACACAGAAATTATCACATATACAATCAATACGTAATTCATGTACAAAAGCGTGATGAATTAAGGCAATATTTTGGAGAAAAAGAAATTGGAACTGAGGTTTATTATCCCGTACCATTTCACAGACAGGAATGTTTCCAATATTTAAATCCGGTTGATTCTAATTATCCGGTAGCAAATGTATTATCGGGACAAACAATAGCTCTGCCAATATTCCCTGAGTTGACCGAAGAGCAGATAAAGTATGTTGTTGAGACAATAAATGAGTTTTATACAAAATGATTTGAGTTTCTTATTAGAACACCTTATTTAATTACATAACTTTTCAACTCCCACACAGTAGTCTTATTGGTACTGTTGTCAAGCGTTTCTTTTCTGATTAATCCGACTCCGGTAACAAAAGAAATCCATTCATGTGAATTTTTGTCTAAAGCATCAGTAATTCTTTCAATTTCATAAACATTATCGAATTTACCCGCCGGGACAATTATTGAGCCAATCAGCGAACCACCAGAAGATTTGTCATTACCAAACGTTTGTTCCAAATTTCTCACATTCCAATCCCGATATTTATTGACGGGTAAAATGTAACTTTTCAGTTTTGAATGTTTATTAGAAATGTCAGCAATATCAGTGAAAAAGAATACTGAATCGTCAATTATAGCAATATATTGATTATATTTATTTCCCAATTCACTAAAAGACCACTGAGAAGCCGAACTGGTATCAGGCAACAACACTCGCTTTTCAACGATTACTTTAACTGTACCTTTATATTGTGTGTCAACAGTAATATTATATTCCCACTCAGTTCCCGGAGAATTCGGGAAATAATCTCCCCAAACGGAATCCCGTTCGGTTGGCTTTATTACAGGAGGAACCCAAGGAATAATATTAGCCTCCTGACAGGAAAGCAAAAATAATAATGAGATTATATTTAAAATTACTCTTTTCACATTTTAAATTCAATTAAACAAAAACTAAAATTAAGAATTTATTTTCAGATAGAATATAAAAAAATAGTAAATAAATATATATGTTTGTATTTATATTATTGAAAAATCATTAGATAAAATATATTTTATTGGGCATAGAATTCATGGCACAGGCACCAAAATCAATGAGAGTGCAAATTGCTCTCTTCGGTAGAACTAATGTAGGAAAATCAAGCTTTCTCAATATGATTGCTAATCAGGATGTTGCTATAACATCCGAAGTTCCCGGTACAACAACTGACGTAGTCGAAAAGTCAATGGAACTTTTACCTATTGGTCCGGTTAATTTTCTTGATACAGGAGGCATTGACGATAAATCATTGCTCTCTGGAAAACGCATTGAGAGAACACTAAAAATACTGGATAGAGCAGATGTCGCTGTCCTTCTTGTCGAAAACAATATATGGACTGATTATGAAGCAGATTTAATTGAAGCATTTAATAAAGCAAAAATCAAGTTCATTATTGCAATAAATAAAATTGATTTGACAACTCCTACTGATGATTTTATTTCTGTTATGCACAAAAAAACAAAAAGAGTATTACTTTGCTCAAGTGTTGATTTAGAAAACAGAGAGAAATATATAATTGATTTTAAAAACCTGCTTCTCGAAATATTGCCCGAAGAGTTCACAAGTCCTTTGCCATTAATCCGTGATTTGATTCCAAAAAATGGAACGGCAATTTTAATCATTCCTATTGATAAAGAAGCCCCAAAAGGAAGAATCATTTTACCGCAGGTTCAAACTATTCGTGATATTTTAGATAATGATTCAATTTCAATTATGGTCAAGCAAAGCGAATATATTCAAGTTTTATCAAATTTAAAGAATAAACCTGACTTAGTCGTTTGCGATTCCCAGGTAGTAGATTTTATGGTTGAAAACACCCCTGAAGATATAGAATGTACAACTTTTTCAATATTATTTTCACGATACAAAGGTGATTTAGTTGAAGAAGTAAAAGGTGCTTCGGCATTGAAAAAGTTAAAGCAGGGTGATAAAGTCTTGATAGCCGAAGCATGCAGTCACCATCCGAATGAAGATGATATTGGTAGAGTTAAAATCCCAAGACTTCTGAAACAATTTATTGGCTTTGATATTGAAATTGATGTTGTTTCAGGCAGGGACTATCCGAAAAACATCAATGATTATGCAGTTATTATTCATTGCGGTGGGTGTATGCTCACAAGAACCGAAAAGCTTGTCAGGATTCAAAAAGCAACGCAGTCAGGTGTTCCAATAACAAATTATGGAATTGCTATTTCATTATTCAGAGGAGTACTCGAAAGAGTTCTATCTCCCTTCAAAGACGCTTTAGCACAATTGAAATAAAAAAAGGAATCACAATTTATATGTGATTCCTTTACAAACTTTCAAACTTCCTACTGTCTAATAAGCCAATTTAACTTCCTTAACGCCATCAACTTTCATTTTCAAAATTCTCTCAACTCCGCCTTTTAATGTCATAGCGGCTCCCGGACAACCTGCGCAGGCACCGGCTAATTGAACATAAACAGTCCCGTCATTAAGCACTTCTTTCAACTGAATTTGACCTCCGTCAGCTTCAATAAAGGGACGGATTTCCTTTTCGATTATTCCATATACTTTTTGGTATAATGTGTTTTCTTCGTTCATATCTTTTCCTATATTTAATAAATATTGTTATTTCTTATTTAGTTGATATTTAAAACGAAATTCTAGAGCAATCATTTTAAATATCAACGCTTATCCTTTGATAAAGTAAGGGCGAACGATGGGGTTCGAACCCACGACCACCAGAGCCACAATCTGGTGCTCTACCAACTGAGCTACGTCCGCCATTTCAAAAGAACTACAAAATTAAGGAAATTTAAACAAATAATCAAATTCATTAAGTATCCAAAATTAATTCCTATTTTCTTATAAAAAGATTAAAATATTAATATCCTTTCGTTATTTTTGCCATATGGATTTTAAAATTAGACTTATTGATAAAGCAAAAGAATTCGGCTTCATTGATTTGAGGATTGCCAAAGCTTCACCTTTTGATGAAGAAATTGTATATTTCAAGCAATGGCTGGAAAATAATTTTCATGCAAAAATGGACTATATGTCCCGGAATATCGATAAGAGATATGACATAAGGAATGTTTTAGAAGATGCCAAATCAATTATAGTTCTTGCCCATCCATATTTTACTGGAAATAGTGATTACATTCCCAAGCGGGTAAAATACCCGGGGAAAATCGCCCGCTTTGCCAAAGGGGGGGATTACCATAAAATAGTTCTCAAAAAATTAAAGCAATTATCAAAAATTATACAGGAAAATTATCCTGAAAGTCTTAACAAATGCTATGTGGATACAGGACCAAACCTCGAAAAACAATGGGCTGTTCGTTCGGGCATCGGATGGCAAGGGAAAAATGGGATAATTATCAACAAAGATTATGGTTCTTTCTTCTTTCTTGGAATCATTATAACTACAATAGAGCTTGAACCCGATAAACCTGTCAAAGATTATTGCGGAACATGCACATTATGCCTCGATGCCTGTCCGGCAAAAGCAATTGTAAAGCCGAAAGTCATTGATGCAAACAAATGTATTTCATACTGTACTGTAGAAACAAAATCTGATGAGATGCCCGATGCCCCCGAAAAAAACCTTTCCGACTGGGCTTACGGCTGTGATATATGCCAGGAAGTTTGTCCGTGGAATAAAATCAGAAGTCAGAAGTCAGAAGACTAAAGTTAGCACAAAGCACAAAGCAATAAGAAAAAACACTTTTAAACTTTCCACTTTTAAACTTTCTACTTTTAAACTGATTCCTATTTATCGAAAATCTCTGCGAGAGTATTTAACAAATCATCCTGCCTGATTTTATCCAAGTTGATAATTTTTCCTTCCGGATTGACCAAAATTGCTTTTGGAACATAAGATACTTCCATAGTTCTTGCAATTTCACTTTTGAATCCCGCTTCATCATTTGCATTGAGCCAAGGCATTTCCCGTTTGTTCTTCCTGAAGCTTTTTGGTTCACTGATATCATCATCGAGGGATATGCTCAAAATTTCAAATCCTTTGTCTTTGTATTTTTTATATGCTTTATCGAGATAAGGCATCTCTTTAAAGCACCAAGAACACCACATTCCCCAAAATTCTATTA
>CAZEHW010000084.1:0-13525 GCA_964511865.1 uncultured Hyphomicrobiales bacterium
CATAAATTCCATTTTCACTATCAATCACTTTAAAAACTGAACCACAAATAGCATAACCACCATCAAAACATTCAATGCCAGAGTTGTTATTCCAAAGATATCCATCATCACCTAAATCTTTTTCAAAAAGAATGTTCAGACTGTCAATAGGAGCACGCTTAACAACTATTTTGTACTTAAAAGCTTTTGAGTAATTAAAGATTGTATCTGATACAGCTAATGATACAGAATATGAACCCTCCTTATCATATATATGTGTCGGATTTTGCTCGGTACTTTTAGAGCCGTCGCCAAAATTCCAGTTCCATTTTAAAATGCTTCCAATTGACTCATCCTTAAATTTAACTTCTAAAGGAGTAAAACCTGCTGTTACAGATGCCGAGAAATTTAAAAAAATTTCATCTCGGACATAAATCGGGTTTGATTGAATAAAAGTATCATGATTCAAGCCATCAGATACTGCTAGGGTTACCTGATAATTTCCAGGTTTTTTAAAAATATGAGTAGGATTTTCTTCGAAGCTGATTTCGCCGTCTCCAAAATTCCATGTATATTCTTCAATATTTAAATATGAATAACTTGTAAATTTTACTGGATTATTGACTAAAACCTTATTAGTATCAATTTTGAATAGAGCTTTTAATTTCTGGTTCAAGAGTACAGGTTTAAATAAATATAAATTACTATCATTACTTGCTAAAAAGCTGACTGAATCATCTGATATTGCAAATCGGCTGACTGTCAATGGAATAGAATCTATTAGAATTCCGGATTCAATATACCAAAACTTAATTGATTCACCTGTATATGGCTCTTTATTGGCTGTAACAAATAATTTGTTATTCTTTGAAAAAGCTACGTCATGGGGATAATAATCATCATATGGATAACCAATTTTAACCTTTCTTATTAATTCACCGGTTTTAAAGTCCCAAAATAAGAGAGAATTATCTTCATACAAACCAACGAAATATTTCGAATCGTTGGATATATAAACATTTTTAATCATTTTTATATATTCATAAGTGCTATAATCAGATTCAACTCCTTGATTCCATACTTTATAATATTCTTTTTCTAACTCATAAAGCTTATTTATTGAACTAACATTTTGAGATTCACTTATATAATGGACACCAACACTTGATTCAAAAGTATGGTCATAAAGATTAAGAGCAAAATAATTCTTATCCTGAGATTGCCTTACCTGCAAATATTCACCTTTTGCTTCAATTTTTGTTATTTCTTTTTGTGTTAGAAAATTCCAATTGGATATTTTTCCATGATAATTGTTATATGCACCCCTACAACAATTTAAATTTCCACCAACCATTATGGTTGAATCTGTATCAAAGACTCCAAATGCAGTTGAAGAATGACCATAAGGGCAATCGCCATTGTCAATATCAATAAAAGGTATAATTGTAAGAGTATCTATTGCATTCTCTAATTTAAAAATTATAACTTTTTCACCTATTCCCATTGAAACATACTTGCCATTTGGAGAAATGGTAAAAGTATTACAATTGAAAGGAAACTGTTTGAATGAAATTAATTCACCTGAAGCATAATCCCATTCTCTGAATGTATAATCTTTACCAAAAGTATAAAAATGCTTACCATCCTGTGAGAACTGTAGAAAAGTTATTTCTCCGATTTTCAGATTTTGCTCCCAGTAACCATCTTTGGGTACCCAGCCGGAACTTGTGTCTTGTAATTGAGTTTTTTCGAGTATTTCACAAAAGGATTTGGTATTTGTTGCTATCATCAAGATAACGACAAGTACTATTAATGCGGGTTTTAACTGCTTTGCCATTTTTCAACTTTCAAATTTTACGAAATTAATATCGTGAAAGTTCTGTCATATTTTTTTCAAAATTTTTAAAAATTGTATCAACTTATAATACATAGACACAAAAATAGGAAAAACGTCTCAAAAAAAGTCAATAAATTTGATAAAAAACATTTTAAAAAAAAACCGCATCATTCATGATGCGGCTCATTCGAATAGTTCTTTAAACCTAAAATTTAAAATTTAAAATTTAAAATTTAGAACACAACGCTCGACACCTAAAACTCAAAACTAATCAAGGAAGTGTACGAACAACCCATCTCTTAATTTAGGTTCGAACCATGTTGACTTAGGTGGCATAATCTTACCTGCATCGGCAATTGACATTAATTCAATTACTGAAGTTGGATACATTGCAAAGGCGACTTTCATTTCACCCGAATTAACTCTTTTTTCGAGTTCTCCCAAACCCCTTATTCCACCTACAAAATCAATCCTTTCACTTGTCCGTGGGTCATCAATACCAAGAATCGGTGCCAAAACCTCTCTTTGTAGTATTGCAACATCCAGACTTTCAACCGGGTCAGGATTTTTCATCAAATCTGCCTTTGCTGATAGCTGATACCATTTACCATCAAGATACATCCCTACGTCACCCTTTTTTGTAGGTTTAAATTGACCTGTTGCTTCCTGGATAGTAAATATATTTGATAATTTATCAAGAAACTCTTCTTTGCTTTGTCCGTTCAAATCCTTGACAACACGGTTATAATCCATGATATGCAGATGAGAACCTGGGAAAAGCACTGCCAAAAAGAAATTGTATTCCTCATCTCCCTTATGATTTGGATTTGCTTTTTGTCTTTCCTTGCCGACTATTCCTGCCGCCGCACTTCGGTGATGACCGTCAGCAACATAGAAACAATCAACTTCTCCGAGAATTTTCTGAATTTTGTCAATTGTTGCTTTGTCCTTAATAACCCATGACTGATGACGGATTCCATCTTCAGAAACATGGTCATTTTCCGGTTTATCCTTAATAATATTCGTTACTATGTTGTTAATTTCATCAACATCTCTGTATGTCAGAAAAATTGGTCCTGAATGAGCATTCGTAACTCTAACATGATTACTCCTGTCCTCTTCTTTAACCTTACGAGTTTTTTCGTGCTTTTTGATTACATCTTTCCAGTAGTCGTCAACTGATGCACAGCCGACAAGACCGTACTGTGTTCTGCCATCCATAGTTTGCGCATAAACATAAAGATATGGCTCGGGATCTTCGACCAAATTTCCTCTACTAATCAATTTCTGTAAGTTTTCCCTGCCCTTTTCATATACAATAGGGTCATAAGTGCTGATTGCAGGGTCAAGGTCAACCTCTGGTTTCCCAATATGCAGAAAAGATAGTGGATTGCCTTTAACTTCTTCACGAGCTTCGGGTGAATTTAAAACATCATATGGTTTAGCCGCTATATCGCCTGCTAACTCAGGTTTAGGTCTGAAAGCCCTGAATGGTCTGAATACTGCCATTATTATTTCCTTTTTTAAAAAATTATTAAAATTAAAAAGTAGGGGCACATTGCAATGTGCCCCCTGCAAAATATTTATATGAATTTATTTTAAAGCGTTTAAAACCTTTTCTGCTATCTCAACGCTTACTCTAATCTGTGCCTCATCTGTCGAAGCTCCTATGTGAGGAGTAACGGCAACATTTGGATGCTCAATTAATGCTCTTTGCCCTTCAGTGGCCGGTTCTACTTCAAAAACATCAATAGCCGCACGTGCAACTTTACCGCTGTTCAAAGCTTCGAGTAATGCAGATTCCTTTACAGTGCCGCCTCTTGCACAATTTACAAGTATAACTCCTTTTTTCATTTTAGCAAATTCAGCTTCTGCTAAAGCAGGACCTTCTGATTTGATAAAAGGCATGTGCAAACTAATGAAATCTGATTGAGCAAGTAATTCATCCTTGGTAACAAGCTTAACATTCATATTTATTTCTTTAACAAAAGGGTCAAAAGCAATGACAGTCATACCAAGTCCGATGGCTCTTTTTGCAGTTTCCCTGCCGATAGCACCAATTCCTAATAACCCTAAAGTTTTTCCTGTAAGTTCGATACCTTGTGCATATTCTTTTTTTGGCCATTTACCTCCAAGCATATCGTGCTTGCTGATATGTAAAAATCGGCAAACGCTGAGCATGTGTGCTATAGTTAATTCAGCAACCGATATTGACGATGCTCCCGGTGTGTTCAATACCGGAATTCCCTTTTCTTTAGCATAAGCCACATCAATATTATCCAAGCCAACACCACCGCGGGCAATAGCTTTCAAATTTCCGGCATCAATTACTTCTTTTGTTACTTTTGTTGCCGAACGAACCATGATAGCATCAAAGTTCTTAATGTTCACCAATAATTCCTCAGGTGTATATTTCTGCAGTACAACTTCATGTCCCGCATTTCTCAAAATGTCTTCGCCGGCTTTGTCTATGCCGTCTGATACCAATATTTTCATTTCTATCTCCTTAAATAATAATAAATAAATCAAATTGACAATCAATAGAACTTCAAAAATAAAGAAAATGGTACATGTTCCAAAGACAAATCGAATTAATATTTTTTTTATTATTTCAATTATTTATCGTAATTTAACAAATAGATGTAGAATTATATCGAAGAAAAAAATGAAAACAATATTTCTCACCTTGTTAACGATATTTATCGCAATGTTAATCTCTTGTGATACCGATACAAACAATACAAACAACAGCTCGACAAAATATCTTGGACTTGTTCGTGGTGGTTGTGCTGACGGTTTAATTCCCGATGGAGTAATTTTAGATGAAAAACCTGATACTTTATATCATTTTATCAACGGTGATACACTTACGATTTTCGTAGGGTTCAACCAGCCATGTTGTCTCTTTTATGATGATAAAGCAAAAATTGAAGGTGATAATATTGAGATGTCACTTATTCTTGTAAACGATGTTCCTTGCTTTTGTATGTGTTATTATGAATTCAATTTCAAATTTATAGAATATGAGAAAAAAGAATATAGCTATAATGTAACTGTTGACGGGACATTGAAATTTACAGGAAAAGTTGATTTATCAAAATAATTTGGAACTTTTTTAAATTGTGAGTGTAGTTCATTAAAAGACTTATTGAATAATTGGAGTAAATTATGAAAAATATATTAATACTTATTGTTATTTCGACATTGTCATTGTTGATTTCTTGCAGTGATGAACAAAGTACACCCCAAGATACCAATTTTGTTAAAGTTGAGCGTGGTGGTTGTGCAAATGGTTTACCACCCGGGGGTATTATCCAAACAGAGAAAACCGATACTGTTTATCATTACATCAAAGATAATCATCTGTTTATCTACATAGGTTTCGAAGCTACCTGTTGTATTCTGTATGATTATAAGACTGAAATCAACTCCAATGAAATTGAAATTGAACTGAACGAAGCATCTAATGATCCTTGCGATTGTATCTGCTGGTATGAGTTTACTTTTGAATTTAAGGATATGGAGAAGATTCTTTATAATTATACAATCAAAATTGAGGATTATTTAGTCTTTACCGGAAAAATTGATTTGAGGGAGTAACTATTTAATAATTGTTACAATACTGAATGAATGACTGTCGTTACGACACCCCATACTTCAAAATTCATTTCGCCGGTTATTTCTATCGGTTCGAATTTTGGATTCTCGGGTGTAAGAAAAATTTTATTTTTAATGTACTGCATTCGCTTTACTAATAGTTCGGAATCAATTACAGCAATAACAATGCTTCCATCCTTCGGGTTCAAAGACCTGTCAACAATCAGTATATCACCAGAATAAATTCCTGCATTAATCATCGAATCACCGGTAACACGCACAAAGAAAGTTGCCGATTGATTTTTAATCAGATATTTATTAAGGTCAAGTTTTCCTTCCATGTAATCTTCTGCAGGAGATGGAAATCCAGCTGAAACCGATTCGAGGAAAATGGGTAATTCAACCCTTTCACCTTTTTCAGGGATAATTATCTCAGTAACTTTCGTCTGTTCTTTAGGATTTATATGTAATTTTTTCATAATAATTAATAATTAAAAGCCGAAGAGAAATTTCTCTCCGGCTTAATTAATATTTCACTAATTTCTACTGCCCGATAAATAATGGCGGTGAACTTTTTCCACCACCCAAAATAATAATTTTTGAGTTTGGCGAGTTCACCAACTCTTTTTGAACTTTTATTGATTCAAATTGAATAAGTTTATCAGAAAGTCCTGAATTAATGATTTTTTGAGCATCTGCTATACCCTTAGCTTCAACTCTTTTTCTTTCGGCTTCCTGTTGCTCTTTTTGCAAAACATATTCCATTCTTTGTGCATCCTGAACGGCAGTAATTTTTCTTTCGATACTCTCTTTAACCGATTTTGGGAGATTGATATTCCTCACCAACAATTTTTCAAGTTCGATGCCTCTTGCTTTTAAATCTTTGACGATTCCTGCAGTTATAGCCGCTTCAAAAGGCTCTCTCTTGGTTGAGAACAAATCAATAGCGTTATAGTTCACGGCATTCTCTCTAATTTTTGTTCTTGCTGTTGGTCTGATTATTTTATCACGATAATCCAAGCCCAACTCACGAAATATGTTTGGTGCTCTGTTCGGCATTACCCTATATAAGATTGTGAGGTCAATCTCAACTTCCAAACCATCCTGACTTAAGACTCTGATAGCATCATCACCCTGTTGAGCTCCCTCGTTCGAAGTAGCAGACATAGTATAGTTAAGGGTTTGAATACTCATTTCCTTGACGTCTACCAGTGGATTAATAATATTCAATCCTTCATGTAAAACTGTTGGCTTCACTTCTCCAAACAGAACCTGAACACCAACATGCCCAGCATTAATCTGAACTACTGCCGCTGATATAAAACCAATCAACATCAGTAAAATACCACCACCTGAAAGCAGTGTTTTGAACTTTGAAACAGGTGTTCCCGATTTTGCCCCTAAAATACCTATTAAAAGCAAAACAACACCCAAAATAAATAATCCCATTATATTTTCTCCTTGTTTATATTATAAAATTTCTATGCAAATTCAATCTGATTTCTTTACCTCTTTCTAATTTCTATTTTCAATTTTCTAATTTCTATTTTCTATTTTCTATTTTACGTACAACTTCCACATGAGGAACAGGAACTGCATGCCCCTTTATCACTCTCACTTGCAGAGTCCAACCATTCACTATCTTTTGTGTCAACATCAGAATCTTCTTCAAAGTCAGATGTTAATAGATTTGCTGAAGTCAAATCATTACTGAACTCATTGTTACCGAAGTACTCAATTTCACCTCCTACCGGTGGTTCGAAAGGTGAACCGCTGTTTAAAGTATTCGATTCTCCTGCATTAAAGCCGTTTTCACCAACCCTCATAACAGGTTCACCCAAGCCATCCACAATCATGCAATTTGCACACATAAGACTGTTGGAATACATTAGGGTTGACCACATAGTTGTATAAAAGAAGAAATCATCAACACCATAATAGCCATAATGTATTGGTTCCGCATATCTTCCATGCTTTATCTGTTTTGGACTTTCAATCTTTTGTTTTGTTCGTATTATCTGGAGATTTGAATGTTTAATCAAATCATCAACTCTTATGAACTTCTTGATTGCCTGGGCAAGCTCATCCATGAATTTATCAAAAATCAATTTCTTTTCTTTAACAAAAGAATCATACTTCTTCTGGTCCGAAAAAACTTCTTCAATTTTTGACTTTAAAATATCTTTAGCATTATCGCCTCTGATATATTTAAATTCTTTCAAAACACTGTTAACATTAATTTTAATGGGATATTCTCCTATTTTGTGTTTTCTCATAACAGAAATTTCAATCAGATATTTCAAATAGTCATCTTCATGTTCCAATACTAAAAAAATCGTATCAAATAATTCGGATTCCAATGGGTCAACCTTCGCTTTGAACTCAAACATTGCTTGCTCAAGGTCATCATCCAATCCTTTTTCATCAAGATAAAAATCATAATCATCCACGGCAAGCCGGATAACATTTTTAACATTTATGGAACGTAATCCCATATTAATCTGCTGTAAAATTGACACAGCTGTAAATGTTTCCTGCTCCTGCTTTTCTCCCAAAGCACCAAAAGATATCACATCTTTCAATTTGCCAAATAGCTTCGAAGGTTTTACCTTCTTAAATATTGTAATCTGTGATGGGTCAATTTCGAGAATCCCGTTAAAGTACATAATCTCTCCCGTCAAATATTTTTATTATAAAAGTCTGTTATATGCTCATTCGAATTATTCATAACATGTCCAAAAACATGTTTTATCATCAAACATTCATGTGCTTTACCTGCCATGGTTCCCTTTATTTCTCTGTCCATTGGGCAACCGCTATTACAAATCATCTCGTAAGGACATTCGCCGCAGTCATTATGTTTTAAATTATTAATATACAATGACTTTCTTTTTCTAACTATGTCTTCCAAATTTTCATCAAACCAATTTGCAAAGACACCTTCATTATTATATGATTTATTACATGAGTAACAATTTCCTTCGACGTCAAATTCAAACCACATACACTCATTCCCATTTTGAATGCAATACCCCGGTGTCAGCATCTGAGGTAATGACAATAAATCTTCCTGAATTAAAAAATCAGAAAATTCAATCATTTCCTCATGATTCAAAGCTAAGTTACCGCTGGCGAACTTAATTTTAACTTTATAAGGATTTCCTTTTTCCTCTTTCATCTTCAGTTGTTCTTGCATCCAAAAACCAAATTCATACAAATGTTCCAATGTTCTTTTTGTTACAACCGAAAGAACTGATACAGGAAAACCTAATTCAATTGCTTTATAATAATTTCTTATGACGGCATCAAACGAATTATCACGTAAATAATCATGAATTTGTTTAGGAGGGTCAATCGAAAAACCTAATCTCAACTTATCCTGTCTTTTGATTTCCTTCAAAACATCCAACAGATAATCTTCAGTTAATCTCTTACCGTTTGATTGTATTGCAACATCATAATCATTAATACCTTCCGCACTCCAATGTTTGTTAATAATATTTACGGATTTCCCCAAAGCATTTGCCGACAATAGAGTTGGTTCACTACCGTGAAAGCAAAATGAGCCAATTCCGTATCCTTCATTTTCAAACTTATTAATCAATCGGTAAAGTGATTCGATTATTTCATCATCTGAGTGCTTATTGCTATTTCTGTTATAATCAGGTATATAGCAATATCTGCAATTCATATTACAAGTCTTATGAGTTGCAAAATAAAGATTTAATATTTTCTTTCTTTGAACCATTTATACTTTTTTATAAGAAAAGTAAATCAAACAAATTTTAAGATAAATAATATACGAAAATTTATTAAATTAATTATTACTAAATTTGAATAAATTATAAAGTTAAAAAAATAATGAAAGCTGTAATTCAAAAAGTAAAAAAAGCAAAGGTTACGATAGAAGGTAAAACTACTTCTGAAATAGGTGCAGGATTACTCGTTTTATTAGCCGTTTCTTCTACTGACGACATATCGGTTATCAAGTGGATGGCTAATAAAATTGTAAATCTTCGTATTTTTCCGGACAATCAGGATAAAATGAATCTGTCTGCTCTCAATACAGGAGCTGATATAATGATAATCTCAAACTTTACTGTTTACGGGGATGTTCACAAAGGTTTCCGTCCTAATTTCATGAAATCAGCTCCTGCCAGTGTTTCTGAACCTATTTATAATCAAATGGTTAACTATTTAAAAGAAAATTCTTCTCTAAAAATTGAAGAAGGCAAATTTGGAGCTATGATGGATATTGAACTAATTAACGAAGGACCTGTTACGGTTATCATTGAAAAGGAGAACGAAAATGATTAAACTTGGAATTATAACCGGTACTCAGGGTGTCGATGGTAAAATGTATATTAAAACTCTGGATGATATAAAAGTCGATACGAAGAAAATCAAATCTCTTGAAATTGGATTTTCCGAGAAATATGCGAAAATTTATCAGATTAATGCATTAGAAAAATATAGAAACGGTTATACCTTAAAAATTGATGCAATAAATTCTAAAGAACAGGCTGAAAATTTTAAGGAACAGGCAGTCTTTATGTCTGAAGAATTTATTCAGAATAAAAAGAACAACATTAATACATCTGAAATCATTGGTTATATTGCATATAATGATGTGACATTCGAGGAAATTGGTGTTGTCAGCGATATCCTCACTATGCCATCAAATGATTTACTGGTAGTCGAATCATCAAGTAGGGAAGTTCTTGTTCCGTTTATTGATGAGTTTATTTCTTCGATTGAAAAAGATAGCGGCAAGCTGTTCATTACTGTAGTCCCGGGCTTAATTGAAATTAATGACTAAGAATTATTCAGGCAAGATTATAGATGTTACATTAAGAATTTTGGATAATAAATTAAAAAAAATGGATAATAAATTAAGAATTGATTTAATCACGGCATTTCCTGATATGTTCAAACCTGTATTGGAAACGAGCATCATGAGGATTGCAAAAGAAAAAGGATTTGTTTCATTCCATATTCATAACCTGCATGATTATGCCGACAATAAATTCCGCCATATTGATGATTCTCCTTATGGCGGTGGTGCCGGTATGATTATTAAATGCCAGCCGGTTTTTGCATGCATTAAAAAACTGACATTGGAAAGAAAATATGATGAAATAATATATATGAGTGCTGACGGAGTACCATTAAAACAATCCAAAGCTAATGAACTTTCCCTGTGTAGAAACATAATTATCTTAGCCGGTCATTATAAAGGAATTGACCAAAGAATACGGGACAGATTAATAACAAAAGAAATTTCTATTGGTGATTATGTCTTATCCGGAGGTGAACTTCCTGCACTGGTACTAACAGATGCTATAGTTAGATTAATTCCCGGTGTTCTTGGAGACGCCGAATCCGCTCTTGACGATTCATTTATGGATGGCTTACTGGAAGCTCCCTACTACACAAAACCTGCAGTTTTCGAAGGTATGGAAGTTCCTGAAGTCCTGAAAAATGGAAACCACAAAGAAATAACAGAATGGAAACAACAAAAAGCTCTGGAAAAAACCAAATTAAGAAGACCTGATTTATTGGAAGATTAAGTTTTTTTATTATAATTTTCACTTATTAATTTTTTTGCCATATATCAAATCGTCTCCCCAAACGGAAATTTGTCTCGCTATAACTGATTGCTTTATTCCAAATCGTATAACATTGTGAACAAAAATTTCAGGATGACTGAATGGGCAGACTCTCATACATATTCCGCAATCTGTACCGTAAACTCTCCAAATTTTGTAACATTGCTCAATGCCAAAACCCCATTTTTCAATGCCTCTTATTTCAATTTTATCTGATTTGCTAATTGCATTACTTGGACAGTTCGTTGCACATTTCAAACATTTATTGCAAAAGTCCTGTACTCCAAATTCAATTGGCTTGTCCGGAATTAAATTTAAATAAGTAGTTACAGCCCCAAGCCTTACTCTTGCTCCAAACTTCTTTGAGATCAAAAAATTCAATCTCCCTAATTCTCCTAATCCTGCATCATAAGCAACAGGAGGAAGCATTATCTGATAATCACTCCCGGATATATGAGCACGTGCATCGAAACCTAAATCCCGTATAAATTTTGCCAGTGAAATCGAAATCTTCTGTGCATCCAGATAGCGATTTGCACTTTCTTCTGTTATACCTAAACCCGGTGCCTGATGTACTTTTGAATAATCCATTTCAAGAGTATAAGCAATTACATATTTATGAGTGTTGTTTATTTCACTTCCCCATTGAGCATTACCAATTGCTGAATGTGAATAAATGTAATTGGGATTTAATAATGCTATTCCTGCTTCATCAGCACCTAAATGCAAAGTAAATTCCTTAATCAATCTTGTCGCTTCTTCAGGAGAAATTTCTACTCTATTTGAGTTTACAGTACCCGAAACTTCAGTAATTCTGCTTTCCTCGATATCAAATAATGTCTGTATGTATGCAGATTTGACTCTATCGTAATATTTTCCACCCGGATTTAATAATAATGGCATTGCTCTGATTTTATCATCAATTGTCTTTTTGTCGGGATTCCTTGCATAATAATCTTTATAATTTTCTGAGTCTTCTGTCAAATAACTTCTCGCAAACATTGTGTCTCGTTCATCAACTCTTTCTGCTTTTCCAAATTTAGCATTTATAGCAATTTTCTGTTTTTTCCCTATCGGAATAAAAAAAAGAAAAAGAAAAAATAACAGTAATGAAATTGATAATAACCGGAAATCTGTACCTTCAATTAAAAATGGAATCATAAACCAATATGCAAAAAAAAGGATAGCTATTAAAATTATTCTTGTAAGAGCATATTTATTTTTTTCGATTTTTGCTGAATTATAAAACCCTCCAAGAAAAATCAAAATAATAGAACCTAAAATACTGTAGATTAAACTTAAGTAATCCATCAATTTCAATTAATTGTTATTCGAAAAATTGAAATATATGAAATATTTTAATAGTTAAAAAATATTAACTAATGCTTCTCTTAAAATAATTGTAGCTAAAATGTTTTCACAGTATTAAAATTTTTAAGTAACTTTGTAATTCTTATAAGTATTAATAATATTGAAAATAATTGTTAAATAGATTAATTGGCTATAATATGAATTATAAAAGAATTTATCAGGGATTTGGATTGTTGGCATTTCTTATTGCAATGGTAACCTATCTTATGACTGTTCAACAAACAGTACCTTTTTGGGATTGCGGGGAATTTTCAGCCGCTGCAATATGGCAGCAGGTACCTCATCCTCCCGGTGCACCTTTGTTTCTTTTAATTGGGAAAATGTTCGATATTCTTATCCCATTTGGAGATAAGGGATGGAATATTAATCTTGTCTCAGTCGTTTCCAGTGCATTAACAATTTGGTTATTATATACCATTACTGTAAAAGTTATTCTTAATTTCAAAAATGAACTTGAAAACCTGGCAGAAGAACTGGCTGTTTATGGTTCAGCTTTTGTTGGTGCTCTTGCTTATACTTTCAGTGACACATTTTGGTTTAATGCAGTTGAATCGGAAGTATATGCTTTGTCTTCCCTTTTTGTTGCTGTGATTGTGTATCTGATGATGAAATGGAATGAAGAAGCAGACAAACCCGGACACGAGAGATATTTGCTTTTAATTGCTTATCTGATGGGATTATCCACAGGTGTGCATTTGCTTGCAATCTTAGCTATTTTTTCTATAATAATGCTTGTCTATTTCAGAAAATATGAATTTTCAATTAAATCATTTATTATAATGGGCGTTATTGCCGTTTTAGTTTTCGGTCTTATTTACCCCTTTATTGTTAAATGGTTTCCTGCTATGTTAAACGGGACTTTACTTTTCAAGAATGAATGCAAGGAATATGTCATCGAAGGTTCTCCAATTGTTACTTTAATGGCATTGGGAATGATTCTTCTTGCAGTGTTTGCTCTTTGGTATTCCCACAAAAGAAAACTTGAAGTCCTCAAATTGGTTTCTTCCGCTTTCTTATTAATGATTGTTGGCTACAGTACTTATGCACAAATTTTGCTTCGTTCTAATGCCAACCCTCCAATGAATGAAAATGAACCCAAAAATTTAAGTTCTTTGACTTCATACCTTGGCAG
>CAZEHW010000085.1:0-13392 GCA_964511865.1 uncultured Hyphomicrobiales bacterium
AGTTGTTAAAAATTTCAATTCTTTAGTTAAAGTACCTTCCATTTTTCATTCCAAAATAAAATTCAATAATAATTTAATTAAATTTAAACAAAAGAAATTAAAAATAAAAGAAAATAATTTTTTTTTGTTATTTTGTATAATATATTCAGATAAAATTTTGCATATGAAAATCAATAATGGGAAAAATTAATATGGCTGAACAAATAAACAGAAGAGATTTTTTAAAGACAGGAATAGCAACAAGTATAGCTGTAGTTGGTGGTTTAAGCGGAGTAAAAGTAATAAATGCTAATCCTGATTTACCTTATGACCTCGTTGCTATCAAAGGCGGAGAAGCCGACGATATGTTTGACAAAGGAATTGAAGCTTTGGGTGGAATAGGCAAATTTGTAAAAAAAGGGCAGAAAGTTGTTGTTAAACCAAATATTGGCTGGGATGTAAGTCCTGAACGTGCAGGCAATACAAATCCTCAATTGGTAAAAAGGATAATCGAGCATTGCTTCAAAGCCGGTGCAAAAGATGTATATGTGTTTGATCATACCTGCGATGACTGGAGAATGACCTATAAAACCAGCGGTATTTTAGATGCAGTTAAGTCCGCTGGTTGAAAAATTGTTTCGGGAGCTTCTGAAAAATACTATCGAAAAATTACATTCTCAAAAGGAAAAATTTTAAAAGAGGATAAAGTTCATCAATTGATTCTTGATTCCGATGTTTATATTAATGTTCCGATATTGAAAAATCATGGTTCTGCCAAATTGACGATGTGCCTAAAAAACCAAATGGGCTGTAACTGGGACAGAAGATTTTGGCACAAAAACGACCTCCAACAATGTATAGCAGACTTTGCAACACGCATAAAACCTGATTTGAATATTGTAGATGCCTACCGAATTATGCAGACTCACGGACCAAGAGGAGTATCGGTTGAAGATGTTACCTTGCTAAAAGCACAAATCATTTCTACTGATATGGTAGCCGCAGATGCTGCTGCTACGAAATTTTTCGGTTTGGAGCCAAAAGATATTCCTCATGTCAGAATTGCACACGAGATGGGAATTGGCAATATGGAAATCGAAAAACTGAGAATAAAAAGAATCCAGATGTAAATAATTATGAATTACAAGTATCTTAAGAAAATCAGAATTTATATCTCATTGTTATTCTTTATTGCAACAATTCTTTTGTTTGTTGATATCTATCGTCTATTCCCTATTGAAATTTATTCCGTTATTTTACATTTGCAGTTCATACCTTCTTTGGTTGAATTTATTAGCAGTCCCGCTTTAGCTTTAGCGGGATTCATCATCATACTCATTTTAACTATACTTATTGGCAGAGTCTATTGTTCGAGTGTATGCCCTTTGGGTACTTTTATGGATATTATTACCAGAATCAGGTTCAAATTCTTCAAGAGACAAAAGTACTTATACAAAAAACCTCAAAATTTTCTGAGATATTCGCTGTTGTCAATAACAATTCTGGGTTGGTTACTCGGATTTTTTTCATTTGTAATTTTACTCGACCCATACAGCATATTTGGGAGGATTCTGAATACAATGTTTCTACCTGTCGTTATATTCCTTAATAACTCCATAACGTCTTTACTCGAATCATTTGACATTTATACTTTAATCAATATCAACTATTTTGCAATTCCTTGGATTGTTTTATCTTTCTCAGTCATCTATCTTTTAACAATTCTAATTTTCTCGTTTTTTTATGGAAGGCAATACTGCAATTTAATTTGTCCTGTCGGTACATTTTTGAGCTTCTTCTCAAAGTTTTCCCTTTTCAAAATCAGTTTTGACAAAGACAAATGCACTCTTTGCGGTGCCTGCGAAAAAGTATGCAAGGCATATTGCATTGATGCAGACAATATGATACTCGATTTTGACAGATGTGTTTCATGCTTTAATTGTTTGAAAGTATGTCCCGAATCCGGCTTTCATTATGAATACTCATTTGCCAAACCGAAACAGGATTTTAGCTCAAAAAGAAGAGAAGTGATTGTCAAATCGTCGGCTCTTGCTCTTGCTTTGGGTGGTCTTGCATCCTGTACCAGACATCTGACAAAAGAGGAAGCAAAGAAATTAAATGTTTCTCAATTTCCCGTTATACCTCCGGGAGCTATATCCTTAAGTCATTTCAATGATACCTGCACCGCCTGTTATATCTGTGTGAGTGCTTGTCCGACAGATGTAATACAACCAACATTTTTGGATTTCGGCTTGTCGGGAATCTTACATCCGAAAATGGATTATTGGAAAAACTATTGTAATTATGACTGCACGAAATGTACTGAGGTCTGCCCTACCGGAGCTATTCAAGCTCTTAGCATGGAACAAAAACATTTGACACAAATTGGAAAAGTTAAGTTTGTTAAAAAGGATTGCGTCGTCGAGACAGAGAAGAAAGACTGCGGTGCTTGTGCCGAACATTGCCCGACAAAAGCAGTTCAGATGGTCCCTTACGGAAAATTAACCATACCCGAAGTAACAGAAGATATCTGTATTGGCTGTGGTGCCTGCGAATTTGCCTGCCCTACAAAACCGAAGAAAGCAATATATGTAGAATCAAATCCTGTCCACAAGAAAGCAAAGAAGCCGAAACAGGAAAAGAAGAAGAAAATCGAAACAGAAGAGTTCCCATTTTAAAATTTATGTTGTAAAAAATACTAATTTTTATAAATATTTTCACTTTTTAAAAAAAAAGTGTAACATTTTGCATTCTCATGTGTAATATAAGTAGGGCCACATTGCAATGTGTCCCTACGATATTTGACATTCGCCGCTTGTCACAACCAATTGAATGGGATGACAGTCGTATGTAAAACAAAAGAAGTGAAGAATCCCAATTGTGTTTCTTCACTTCTCCTGTTTTCGTCATTAGGACACTCAAATATTTTTTAAATAATTTTGTATAGTTCCGTTTGTTCCAGATCCATTTTTTCAAGTATTGAAAACTGAGTTGATATATCAGAAGAAATATGAAACAAGAAAAGAAGCTGAGTTAAGTATATTTGAATACATTTAATTTTTTTATAAGAGACAAAGATTACATTCAAGTTTACATTTTATGCAACAGGTTGATTATGAAATATTATTCTTTGAAAGAAAATAATATTTCTTTAAATGTGTGTTCAAAAATGGAGCAATATCAAGTGGAAGAAGTCCGAATATCTTTATAACAAACAAAATAATATCATTATTTATACATCTTTATATTATTAACTATGACAATTTTTAACAAAACATACGGAGGATTATATGGCTTTCACATTACCTGAACTTCCATTTGCAAAAGATGCAATGAAGTCAATTATATCGGAAGAAGCATTCGATTATCATCATGGCAAACATCATGCTGCTTATGTTAATAATCTGAATAATTTAATAAAAGGAACAGATTTCGAAGAAATGAAACTCGAAGAAATTATTAAAAAAGCAGATGGAGGATTATTCAATAATTCTGCACAGCATTTTAATCATGATTTCTTCTGGAAATGCTTATCACCAAATGGCGGTGGTGCACCAACAGGAAAAATTGCTGATGATATCAATGCAAGTTTTGGTTCATTCGATGCTTTCAAAGAACAGTTTTCAAAAGCGGCAACAACGTTGTTCGGTTCGGGTTGGGCATGGCTTGCTAAAAATGCAGACAACAAACTTGAAATCTTGCAGTTGAGCAATGCAGGAACACCAATGACATTGGACAAAAAGCCAATTTTGACATTGGATGTCTGGGAACATGCATACTACATTGATTACAGGAATGCACGCCCAACATTTATCGAAAAATTTTGGGAAATAGTCAACTGGGATTTTGCGAATAAGAATTTGTAATTCGTGAAAAAGCGAGAACGTGAAAACGTGAAAACGTGAAAACGTGAAAACGTGAAAAAGCGAAATCGTGAAATGTAATTTTTGCTTGGTGAGGGATGATAATAAAAATTATCGTAGGGGCACATTACAATGTGCCCTTACACATATTTTGAAAAATAATTATGCTCAAACACAACTTTCCAAAAATAATGGGGATATTGAACATAACACCGGATTCGTTTTCCGATGGCGGTAAATATTTCTCGAAAGCAGATGCCGTTAAGCAAGGACTGAAACTGCTTGACGATGGTGCTGATATTCTCGATATCGGTGGCGAAAGTACAAGACCGGGTGCCAATGCAGTTTCCGATGAAGAAGAACTGAACCGTGTTATTCCTGTCATTGAGGAAATTAAAAAAATTAAACCTGAATCAGTCATTTCTATTGACACAACTAAGTATAATGTTGCAAAAGCCGCAGTTGATGCAGGAGCTACGATTATTAACGACATTAGTGGTTTGGGTACAGATGAACGGCTTGCAGAATTAGCTACTGATAAAAATCTAACATTGATTTTAATGCACATTCAAGGCACACCAAGAACAATGCAGGAAAATCCGGTATATGATGATGTTTTTCAGGATGTATTCGATATTCTAAAAGCTAAAATCGAAAAATCAAGGCAAATTGGTGTTAAGTCAATCATAGCAGATGCAGGAATTGGTTTCGGTAAAACATACGATCAAAATATTACACTTCTCAAGAATTATGAAAAGTTCAAGGAACTCGGCGTTCCGATAATGATCGGTTTATCACGGAAAGCATTCATTGGGAAAATGTTGGATATGCCAAACCCTGCAGACAGGGATATTCCAACTGCATTAATTCACGCCCTGCTCCTTCAACAAAACATAGATATTATTAGAGTACACAATGTTGAGATGATAAGTATGTTGAGGAAAATATTCTCAGCATTTAACACTTGAAAAACTATATGATATTTATTTTTATCGGTAAATTATTATTTTTTCAGTCATTATTTTATTGCAGTTTTGAATCTTTAGAAAATATAAACCACTCGTTAAAATTTCTGTATTAATCATAACCGGCTTTTGCTGATTCAATTCGCTACAACTATATACAGCAACTGTCTCACCTAAAATATTCATTAATGATATTTCGCAATCGTTCAAAGTTTCACTGGTAGTAATCATAATTTTATCATTTACTGGATTCGGATAAATTGTTATATCGAAATTATCATTGCTCTTAGGAGTTACATCATTAATCAAAGAATCTAAATCCCATAATACAATTGTACCATCTTCAAAACCGGCAGCTAAGAATTTATTATTAGGAGAAAGAGCAACACTTTTAAAACCTAAATCCATACTTTTAAACTCGTCGGAGCATTTAATTTCATCATATATATCGAAGGTTTTTATAACTTCACTTTTTCTTAAATCATAAAGTTGTACAGATGATTTTTCACTTGATTCAGATTTAGTTACAGCAACGTAATTACCGTCATTTGTAACACTAACATTTTCTACCCAAAATAGATTCTGGTATGCAATGCTTTGATTTTCTAATATATCATATACGAAACTATTAAAAGCAATAAATCTTCGATTTGGGGAGATTGATATATCTTGTGTTAAATAATATATTGATGAAAACTTTTTTATTGATTCAATAGAATTATTATAATAATCCCAACTTAAAATTTCAATTCTATCATCATCACTTGAAGTAAAAGCCAAAATACTTTGCAAATCTTCGTTAAATAGCAGCAAATAGACAGGTTGACCTGTGTTATAACTCTTAAATAGAGATTTGGTTGATAAATCCCAAAGTTGTATTTCTCCACTCATGCTACCGGATGCTAATAATTTAGAAGATACAGAAAAAGATGCGTGATTGGTAAAGCTTCCATCTGATGAGGAAGGATTCCAATAATCACCATCTATATAATTAAAAATCAAAAATCCAGCTCCCTGATTTACACACATTGAGACAAAAGTATTATCATCGGACATTTCTATTACTCCTTTCAAATAGCTTTGATATGGATCATAAAGATAATTAATCAATTTTCCTGATTCGGTTTCAAATATTGCTAACATTGCATATTGATAAAATGCGGCTAAATATTTACCATCTTTTGAAAATTTTATATCTATAACATCACCTTGTCCAACTGATATACTTTTCACACTCTGACTATTAGAAATATTAACTCTATTCGCGAAAAAGTGTTCGTACAATATTGATAGAATTAATTCCTTATCATTATTGTAAAAATATATTTGGTCTGTATTATAATAATCTGAATTGACTTGTTTTTCAACATTACCGGTCATTATATCAACAATGTCGATAATATCCGTATTTTCATTATTGACAATTGCAGCTTTATTGGCTTCACGAGAAAGTGAAAAAATGTAGTTAGGAATTTCAATATTATTGCATTTATATTTGCTTTTAATCTCGTTTGTTTCAACATCTATAGTATTGATGAAGTTACCATCAAACGTTGAGTGCCCACCTACGATAAATTTGTTATCAAAAGAAAAATGTGGATTGTTTAGTGAAAAACTCATATCTAAGGTTACGGAAGAATCCAGAATATTCCAAATTTGAGGTGATTTATACTCATTATTTTCCCCTTGATAAGAATAATCAACATACAAGAGACTTCCATCATTCGATACTATGATATTATTAATAAAAAAAGTTGAATCAGTCATATTAATTGATTTTAACATTATATCTTTGTTAATATCCCATACAACAACGTAATTTGCCTTATTAACATCTTCGGACCAATATCCTGATAAAATAATAATATCTTTGTAAACCGGTTTAATAATTCTTGAATAAATGAAATCGCTATTATTCCGTTTTATAGAAAACTCTTTTAAAAATTTTGCCTCTTTTAAATCCCATAATTCAACATTTTTAAGCCCAAGTTTGATAATATTTCCATTGTCGGTGAACGATAACTTATCATCATCAGTACCATAATATTTCCATACAAAATTGCATTCTACCCTCTCTGTGGTCATGTTATAAACTTTAACGAAATTTCCTGAAAAATATGCAAAGTATTTATTATCAGGAGATAAATTAGCATCTGTAACATATTTTGAATAGGCTCCTCCATTCATCCATTTAATTTCTTCAGTATGAAGTATATTACTAATTTGTATTATTAGAATACTAAAAATGAAATATTTCGTAATCTTGTTCATATAAAATGCCTCATTATATTACTTTATAATTTTTAAATTATTTCAAAATGTATAGCTATCTATAAATAATTACTCTTTCGAACATCAAATTATCATTATTCTTTATTCCTATAAAATATAAGCCATTACTCAAATTTTCCGTGTTAATCATAAATGGTTTTTGCTGATTTAATTCTTTACAAACATAAACAGAAACTGTCTCTCCCAAAATATTCATTAAAGATATTTCAGCATTAATTATTGGTACATTTGTAGCAATAATAATTTTATCATTTACTGGATTCGGATAAATAATCAAATCTCTGTCAAAAGAAGATTCAATGCCATTTGTATTCATTAACTGTAAGATTTCTTCAGATGATAATGCTTTATTGTAGATTCTAACATCATCTAATTTACCTGTAAAAAATTCAGAATTGTTTCTTGCTCCTAAGTACAAAGGAGTATTTGCGAAGGTATTTAATTTGGCGGGTACTTCCCAGATTTTTTCACCCTTTTGCACTCCGTCAACATAAATTCTTGCAGACAACCCGTCAAATGTGAATGTAGCAAAATACCATTTATTAGCTTGAAGCCAACCACCCCACACTTGGTCCGGTGCACCTTTGCCGTCAACATAAAGGGATAATCCTAATTGTCCCCAAAAATATGTTGAGAAAACCCACCCTTCGCTATAATTTGTGCCAACAATGAATTGATTGCCGTTTGTATTATCTGCACTGAACCAATATGTTACGGTTAATTCATCAAACGTAGCATTGAATGAATTTGCTTTCAGGAAATTTGAACCATCGAATGAAACAGCCGAATTTTGAAGAGAAAATCTATCCGTTGTGAATAAAACATTATTAATATTTTCTGCATCATAGAAATGGCAAAATTGCTCGTCATTTGTGTTATTGTCAAAAGGATAATATGCAACCAATTTTTCCGGGTCTTCAGAAATCACCGAAAATGTTGCCAAGCTTGTATCGGCTATTGTATTATCATTTGAGGAATTAATTCTAAGCAGCATCTTGTTTGAACAAATCAATGGTGCTTTCCAAAGATATTTCTCAATAGTTGGATTAACATTATATTCAATTATTTTCCATGTTAAACCGGCATCTTCTGAATAGTAAAGGTCAACTGCATCGGTATTATATACCTTCCACCTTATATTAATTGTATCCTCATCAGAATATTTTTCTGTACCGAGAGGTGATAATAATTGAATATGCGGCTGAGTTACCTTGGAAATACATGCTGATTGTTCTGCAGTTGTTCGCATAATGTTTTTGTTCTCATCCCTGAAATACATTTTAACCCTGTAACCAAAACCGTTTTGATTGTTAATACCTCCGCAATAACTCATAATTGAACCCGGGTTCGGCAGTGGCTGTTGTCCTTCCGGTAAACAATTGTAATCTACTACACAAGTGTCCAAGGGAGCATCATTCCAAAAGCAACTATGTGTATGCTGCGCATTGAAATTATGTCCTAATTCATGAGCAATTATATAAACATCATACGAAAAATCGAAAGCCGGGAGATTATTCCAGCCCTGAAGTGATGTTACCGACATACCAGCCGGCTTTTTGTCGCACAAAGCATCAAAATATCCAAAGCCGCCGCCACCATAACTAATAGCCGTGCAAACATGATAAACATCGCGGGGAACATCCTGATAATTATCAAGCCAGTAGTTTATTGCTTTGCTTCTCAAAACATCAAAGTTCCCTTTTGCATCGTAAGGGTCTGCAGGACTGTCAGTCCACACCTTTACCCATGACAGTTTAATCCTCAGGTCAATGTTTTCTTCGTATAACTGACTAACCTGACTTAACACAGTCAATATGTATGCCTGAGCTTTATCGAAGTCATTTCCGGTTGCTTTAAAAAACTCAGTATCGGTTTCAATCGCAAGTTCCAATTCCAATAATTCATTTGAAAGGAGAGTTTCCTTTTTATTCAACTTTTCGTTTACAATAACATCATAATTCTCAGGTGTGTCATTTTGATTTATATACTTTGGATATTCAAAAAAACTATTGTCTGTAAGCACATAATCATCGTTATTAAACTTAGAGGGTGATAAATAAACCGTTTCCTGAGAATTATCAATAACGACAAATAATTGTTCATTAACAAGAGTAAGTAATACCCGTGAATTCTCATTTCCATCAATGATTCCTGTAAATGTTTTCATACGGGGTGCTTTGATTTCATTATTTCCGCAGTAGAATTGTGTGTTACTATCAAAAATATTTCCTGTCTCTTTCAAAATTAAATTGACAGGATGTATGTCATCCATAGGGAATTTCTTTAATATCATTTTGTCGCAGTTATGAAGTTCAGCAAGACTAATCTTGACAGGAGTTAAGGTCTTATGTGTATTTAATTTTGAATCGCCTTTTTGATTATTTGAAAACAATTCATCAAAGTTCAAAATAATTTCGTTCCCAAATAATCTTGAGAAAGAGAGCAGTGTAATAAAAATAGTAATAAATAATTTCATCTGATTTCCAAAATATTTAAATAAAGACTAAAACATAATTTACAAAATAACAAAAAATCTACTAAATGTATATTGGATAAACAAATTATGTGAATAATAATAATTGAATATATTGATTTAATTTTGTTAATTAAATTATTTTCAATAATTTATGTAGATAATTAGTTTATATAACAATAAATCGTTAATAAATGACAAATTGGATTAATAAATAATTGGGAAAAACTATGAGGAAACTATTAACTTTTTTTGCTATGCTCATAATAAGTCAACAATTAGGTTTGGCACAATTCATTAATGGAAAATGTGAATCCGGTGATTGTGCAAATGGATTTGGCATTTACAAATTCGATAATGGAGCAAAATACGAAGGCAATTGGAAGAATAGTAAATTTCACGGAGAAGGTATTTACTCTTTTTTAAGTGGAAACTATTTTGAAGGACATTTTGTCGAAGGTAAAAAACATGGGAAGGGTAAATATTTCTTCGCAAATGGTATAGTCTTTACCGGAAATTTTGATAATGATACAATCAAGGGAGAAGGGAATATAGTTCATAAGGATGGCACTAAATATATTGGGGAAATATTTGATTTTAAGATGCAAGGTAAGGGTAAAATGATGTTTCCAAATGGCATGACATTCACAGGTAATTTCTATAATGATACTATAAAAGGAGATGGGGAAATTGTTTATAAGGATGGTACTAAATACTCCGGGAATATTTTTAATTATAAAATGCAGGGTAAAGGAAAAATCACATTTCCTGATGGTATGACATTCATTGGTAATTTTACTGATGATACTATAAAAGGAGATGGGGAAGTCAATTTCAAGAATGGTTCCACCTATAAGGGAAACCTGAATGGATTTATGATGGAAGGAAAAGGAAAATATGTTGATTCATCAGGTTATATTTATATAGGTGAATTTAAAAATAATCGTTTCGAGGGTAAAGGTGAAAGAAAAGAAGTTGATGGCTTAAAGTATGTTGGTGAATTCAAAAATAATTTTAAACATGGGCTTGGTACTTTATTATACAGCAATGGAAGTAAAGTTACTGCTATGTGGATTTTAGATTCAATAACCAACGAAAATTTAAAAGTAGAAATCAAAAAAGACAAACAAATTCCATTGATTCCATTTGCTAATGGCTTATATAAAATTCCGGTAAGAATCAACAATACTTTCGATTTATTATTATTATTCGAAACCGGTGTAGCTGAATCAATAATTGATTATAAATATATTCAAGATTTATTAAATAATAAAACTATCAAAGAAAAGGATTTACTTAAAACTACTGAACATAAATGGGCTGATGGGTTTACTCATAAAAAAAAGGTATATAATATCAATTCATTAATGGCAGGAAAATACAGTATCAATAACGTAGAGATTGCTTCATTTGAAGATGATAAGGTTGAACCTATTCTCGGTCAAAATATTATCAGAAAATTTGGGAAAATTCAAATTGATTATGAAAATCATATTTTAACTATAGTGAAATAAAAATATAATAATTTAATTTTTTAAATAAATTGATAATAAATAATTGGAATATAATAATGAAAACACTATTGACTCTTATGATTTTGTTTTTAACGATTCAATATTTGGCTTTAGCACAATATGGTAATGGTCAATGCGAATCAGGCAATTGTGAAAATGGTTTTGGTGTTTATAAATTCGATAATGGAGCAAAATACGAAGGCAATTGGAAGAATAGTAAATTTCATGGAGAAGGAAAGTACTATTTTTCGGATAGTGAATATCATGAGGGTAATTTTTTCAATAATCAGTTTCATGGACAAGGTAAACGAATTTTTTCAAGTGGAAACATATATATTGGTAAATTTATAAATGATACATTAATGGGTGAAGGTAAAATTATTTTTAAAAATGGATCAGAATATCAAGGAAATTTGAAGGGATTTAAAATGGATGGGAAAGGGCGATATATGGACTCTTCGGGGTATATTTATACTGGTAGTTTTATAAATAATTTGAAAAATGGTTTTGGTGAATTACATTATAATGGAGGTTTGAAGTTTAAGGGAATTTTTAAGAATAACAAAAAAAACGGAATTGGTACCTTAATTTATTCGAAAGACATTCAAATAACTTCTCTATGGAAAGAAGATGAAATCACTACCGATAGCTTATACATAATTAATAAAACCAAAAATATAATACCTCTGATTCCTTTCGGAAATGGATTATATAAATTAATTGCAGAAGTTAATAATAATATTAATATTATTTTTCTATTTGATACAGGTGCTTCAATATCTTGTATTAATGAAAATATTTATCTTGAATTAGTTCGTAAAGGCACTATTAGTGACAATAGTTTTATAAAGAATAGTACTATTGTAACAGCAGATGAGTTTAAACTTACAAAAAGTATTTTTAACATAGATTCAGTAAAAATTGATAACTATATATTTGAGAATGTAGGATTTGTAATCATGGACGAAGAAAATGCTGGACCAATTATAGGTCAAAATGTTATAAGTAAACTTGGGAAGATATTAATTGATTATCATAACCATACTTTAACTGTTGTGGAATAAACACCGATGATTATCTTATGCAAAAACTAGGAATATTTGGCGGTACTTTCAATCCGGTGCATAATACGCACTTGAGAATGGCTTCGCATTTTGTTTCTCAACTGAAACTTGATGCCTGTATATTTGTTCCTGCCTACATATCCCCTTTTAAATCGGAAATTGCTGAAGAAATAATTCCTGCCGGTCATAGAGTAAAAATGCTGGAGATTGCATTATGGGATAATAAATATTTTCAATTAGATACATTTGAAATTGACAAAAAAGGGATTTCTTACACTATTGATACACTTCATTATTTGAAAAACAAACATTCTGATTCAGAACTATATTTACTCATCGGAAGCGACCAACTCAAAGATTTTAAGGAATGGAAAAACTGGGAAGAAATACTTAATATTGTCAATCTTTGTGTCGTAAAAAGACCGGATACAAATATTGATAATTTATCAATTCTCAACGAAAGAGAAAAAATAATATTTATCGAAATGCCCGAATCGGAAATTTCATCGAGTAGAATAAGAGAAATGATATTCAACGATGAATCAATATCAGGTTTAGTACAGAAGCAAGTTGAAGATTATATAAGAAAACATAAATTATATGGCAGTTAAAAAAAAGAGGATACCCAATTGAGATATCCCCTCTTTTCTATCACAAAAATTCTACTATCTTAATCCATTTTACATTTTACATTATTTTTACTTGCTCTTATCAGGGTGCGGTGGTACAAGCGGAATTTGAGGTTTAGTGTTTGTTTTAATCTGTTCAAGTATAACTTCAATTGCTTTATTCAATTGTTCATCTTCTCCGCTGTACTCTTTACCGGGGTGATTGTCAACTTCTATATCAGGTTCCATCCCAACACCTTCGAGAACCCAAGTACCGTCGGCACCAAAATTTGCAAATTCCGGTTTGTACATATAGCTCCCATCAAGGAAAGGCAGTGAACCTCTGATTCCTATTACTCCACCCCAACTTCTTTTTCCAATTAAAGTACCAATTCCTGCTTTCTTGAACTGGTAAGGGAATAAATCACCATCTGATGCAGAAATTTCATTTAACAGGCAGACAACAGGTCCTGTCATAACAGCGTCGGGATTGGTCATAACTTCTTCCTGATTTCTTGCATGCTTAGCAACTAATAATATTCTTCTTAATCTTTCAATAATCATAGGAGAAACATTTCCACCACCATTATATCTATCATCAACAATCAAAGCTTCTTTTCTTACCTGAGGATAA
>CAZEHW010000086.1:0-13229 GCA_964511865.1 uncultured Hyphomicrobiales bacterium
TTCAAGTCCATATTTCAAAGCACCTGCCTTGAAGCCCTGCCGGTTCTCACGATGAATATAGTTGATATCGTAACCTTGCTCCCTATAAAAGTTAACAAGTCTAGTAGCAATACCTACAGTTTCGTCAGTAGAATCGTCAAGCACCTGAATTTCGAGTTTATCTTTTGGATAATCAAAGTTACAAACGGCGGCAAGTAACCTCTCAATAACGTACATTTCGTTATACATTGGTAATTGCACAGTAACATTCGGTAAATCCTCAGGTAAATCCCCGACAGGTGTGGATATTTTCGATGTTTTGTGATAATAATACAGCATAACGATTCCGTGCATACCGAAACCGAAAAGAATGCTGAGCCCTAATAAGTAAACAACTAGTATAAAATTTTCCATAAGCGGTGAATAACCTCACCTTTGTTAATAATATTAATTATTTTTTTACCATCCTGAAACAACAGCTAACAGAATATCGTCTGTAGCCTGCTCCAACGCAACATTAATAGCTCTGTCTCTTTCGACCATTGCGTTATTCAAATTATAAACTTCAAAATTAGAGAAACTTTTCGTCCAGATTATTTTCTTCTTAACTGCATCATAGTATTCAGCATCGCAAGCTACAGTGATTTTTCTTTCACTTTCGACTTCACCTGGTCTTACTGTCTGCATATCATCCCGAATTGACTTTATGCTTACACTCAGTCTTGCGTCGCCTCCTCTGTCCACTAGTTTCAAAGAATTATCTTTTTGAAATTTTTCCACCAATTTTTGAAATAACGTCTCTCTGTAAACCGGATTCCCGTAACCGCTGTTATCACTAACAGACGAAATATATAATGTTTTCAAATGTTCAGGGATTGTCCCACCCGTAAACGAATAACATCCTAAAAAGAACATCGATATAAAAGTGCAACTTAACAAATAAATACATATCTTATAATTAAGTATATATGAATTTATTTTCATCATTCATTATGAATTATTAATATACAACAAAATTAATAGCTAAAATAACCGGAATTAACATCTAAAAATGGGTTATTTTGTCGTTCTTCCCCTACAGTCGTTGAAGGACCGTGCCCGCAATATATGGTGTAATCATCATCCAAAGTCATAATTTTCTCCATTATTGATTTAAGTAATAATTCTGTTGACCCCCCGGGAAGATCAGTCCTCCCTATGCTTCGATTAAAAATAGTATCCCCTGCTATCACAACTTTTTCTTTATGATTGACCAAACAAATACCTCCTTCAGTATGTCCGGGTGTATGACGAACCTCAAATTCCAAATCATCCAGCATTAATATGTCTCCCTCATTCAAATATCTGTCGGGCTTGCAAGCTTCAATGTTAATAGGAAGCTGCATTACTGAATAATCATTTGGTCGAAGAAGACGGTACTCATCATCTTTGTGAACCATCACCGGTGATCCTGTTAGCTGACGAAGCTCGAATGCATCTCCGGAGTGATCCCAATGAGAATGAGTTAAAATAATCCCATCTACACTGATTTTCCGATTATTTATTATTTCAAATAACAAATCTGAACTATCCAGAGCGGTATCGACGATATATGCCCTATTATTATTGTTATTTATTATTATATAACAATTTGTCATTATCAGTCCCGCTTCAACACAAATTATTTCCATATAATTTATACTCATTGTTTAAAGATAAAACAAGTATTTACCATTTTATCTTAAACTAATTTCAAAACGTCATTATACATAAACTCAAATTTACTAAATTTTTCATACCTCAAAAAGAAATTTAATTTATTCTGTAATTTGTACTAATTCTATTTTTTTGTATATTTTGCAATTAATATATTTTTTTTTAATATTTTAATGTTAATATGAGTATAATTATTTATAAATTTTTAATGAAAGGATTAAAATGAGTTCAGTTATTATTTCAGCAGTACGTACCCCAATTGGTGCATTTATGGGTTCACTTTCATCTTTATCGGCAGCTAAATTAGGTGCTGCAGCTATTTCAGAAGCAGTAAAAAGAGCAGGTATAAAAAATGAGGATATTGATGAAGTAATTTTGGGGAATGTATTATCAGCCGGAATTGGGCAGGCACCCGCAAGACAAGCTTCAATTTATGCAGGTCTTCCCAATTCAGTTCCTTGCATGACTATTAATAAAGTATGTGGAAGCGGATTGAAATCAGTTATGCTTGCTGACCAGGCAATAAAAGTAGGGGATTCTAAAGTTGTGGTTGCAGGTGGTCTTGAATCAATGTCAAATGCTCCATATTATTTATTAAAAGCAAGAAGCGGCTATCGCATGGGTAACGGTGAAGTTGTTGATGGTATGATATTCGACGGATTGTGGGACCCTTACAGTAATTTCCATATGGGCAATGCAGGTGAACTTTGTGCTACAGAATGTAATATTACAAGAGCTGACCAGGATGAATTCGCTATTTTAAGCTATCAAAGAGCATTAGAAGCCCAAAAGAATGGCTGGTTCAAAGATGAAATAGTCCCCATAACAATTCAGGACAGAAAAGGTGAAATCGTTGTTGACAAAGATGAAGAACCACCAAAAATTAATTTTGACAAAGTTACAACCCTAAGAGCCGTATTCAAAAAAGATGGAACAGTAACTGCGGCAAATGCATCTTCTATTGATGATGGAGCTTCATGTGTTATTGTTGCAGACGAAGGAAAAGCAAAAGAACTCGGAGCTAAGCCCTTAGCAAAAATTATTGCTTATGCTACTCACGCACAACAACCTGAATGGTTTACGACTGCACCTCCTGAAGCAATGAAAAAATGCGCTGAAAAAGCAGGAATGAAACTTGAAGATATTGATTTATTTGAGATAAACGAAGCTTTTGCTTCTGTTCCGATTGTTGCAAGCAGACTTTTAAATATCCCTTATGAAAAGATTAATATCCATGGTGGCGCTATTTCTATGGGACATCCTATTGGACAGTCAGGTTCAAGAATCCTTACAACCTTAATTTTTGCATTAAAAAGAACAGGTAAAAAGTATGGAATGGCATCTCTTTGTATTGGTGGAGGTGAAGCTGTTGCTATGATAATTGAGAATATGTAGTTCCTAATATGGGGTACATTATAATGTACCCCATTATTTCTTTTAAATAATTTTTCTAATAACAATTGAACTCACTATGAAAATCTTTAATATTATATTATTATCCTTAATAATTTTCGCTTGTTCAGACGAAATGAAATTGACTGAAGAAGAACAGGAAAAATATTCAGAACAAGGAATCGAAATTGTTCGCACAAGTTTTAATACACTTAAAACTCATCTTGTAACTGCAATTGAAAGAGAGGGCATTGGTAATGCCATCAAGTATTGCAATCTTAAAGCCCTTCATCTTATGGATTCTCTTTCAAAGGAATATAATGCAGAAATAAGAAGGACATCTTCCAAAGCAAGAAATCCAAAAGATAAACCATTAGATTACGAGGAAAGTACTTTGGAAGAATTTCATGAGAAATTTAAAAATGGCGAAGCTTTAATACCTGTTCTAAAAAAGTTTAAGGATGAATCAATAGTTTTTTTCGTCCCGATTTTAATTGACAATCCAATTTGTCTGAATTGTCATGGGCCAAAAAATATAATGGTAACTGAGCCTAATGAAAGAATCATACAATCACTTTACCCGACAGATGAAGCTACCGGATATAAGATGGGTGACCTTAGAGGTATGTGGAGCGTAAGATTCAAAAAACAATAAAATAAAACTCACTTATCCCTCAGAATTATTTTTTAGGATATTGTTATAAGGTCAATAATACCTTATAACATTCCGAAGGATAATTGTTTAATTAATTTTAAAAGTATTTTCTGTTATTATTTATTTTTCTTTTTTTCCTGTTTTTCTTTTCTTTTTTCAATCAAAGTCTTACCGGCTTTCTTTTTTGATTCTTTTTTTATATTCTTATCTTTTGCCATAACATTATCCTTATTATAAAATTGTTAAAAAAATCCACTACAAAAATAATTAACAATTTACAAATTTCTTAGATTTAATTCGTCTTGAAAAATATATTTTTTAAATGAAGTTCTGTTTTATTAAAAATGGATATTAATGATGAAATAATAAATGATTCGATGGTTTGCTATCATTGTGGAGATATATGCAAAGATGATTCGATTCAAAAAGACGGCAAATTATTTTGTTGTACCGGATGCTTGTTCGTACACAAGCTTCTAGCCGATAATAAGCTTAACGACTATTTCGAGGTAGCAAAGAAAAGCGGCATTAAACCAAAAATGTTTGGAAAAGACGAGTTTGTATATCTTGACAATCAGGATATCATAGAGAAAATTGTTAGTTTTTCCGTCAATGGCACATCGAAAGTTACTTTGTTTATACCTGAAGTATATTGTTCAGCTTGTATTTGGTTGCTCGAAAACCTTTACCGGCTAAACAAGGGAATTCTTGAATCAAAAGTAAATTTTTTAAAAAAGGAAATCAGCATTATTTTTAAAGACAATATCACTTCTTTAAGAGAAATTGTAGAATTGCTTACTTCTATCGGTTACAGACCAAAACTTAACATCTCTGAGATTGAAGGGAAAAAGCAATCATCAGGTAACAAATCCTTGTATATAAAATTAGGAATCTCAGGATTTGTCTTTGGAAATATAATGCTTCTAGCTTTACCAGAATATTTTGCAGGTGGTTTTCTTGAGCTTGGATTTAAGACATATCTGGGATATCTCAGTATTTTTCTTGGTCTTTTTGCACTTTATAGTGGTTCTGACTACTTCACTTCCGCATGGAGAAGCTTAAAGCTAAAACACATCAATATTGACGTCCCGGTTGCTCTTGGTATTGCAGTCCTTTTTATCAGAAGTGTATATGACATTTTTACCCAAACAGGACCCGGGTTTATTGATTCAATGTCCGGTCTGATTTTTCTGTTACTAATAGGTCGTGTTTTCAGACAAAAGACTTTTCACGCCTTGTCATTCGACAGAGATTTTAAATCATATTTTCCACTTTCCGTCATCAGAAAGAATGATTCAGGAGAAGAATATATTTCCTTAAGTAACATTAAACCAAAAGATTTACTTATTATTAGGAACAATGAAATAATCCCAACAGATTCCATTTTAGAAAGCAATACTGCTTCTATTGATTACAGTTTTGTTACAGGAGAATCAAGACCTGTACAAATCAGCAAAGGGGACAAAGTTTTTGCCGGAGGAAAGCAAATAGGAACTTCAATTGAAGTATCAGCACAGAAAGTCTTCAACCAAAGCTATATAACCGATTTGTGGAATCACAAAGCTTTTATTAAAAAGGATGATAGTTATATTTCACAAATTTCAAATACCGCTGCAAAATACTTTACTGCTGCTATTCTTGTAATTGCTTCGGTAACTTTGATTTACTGGCTTCCTGTTGATTTTAACATTGCTATGAATGCCTTCACGGCAATTTTAATTATTGCATGTCCATGTGCTTTGGCGCTGACAATTCCTTTCACATATGGAATGACTTTACGGGTATTCAGTAGAAATAGTTTCTTTTTGAAGAATGACAGCATAGTTGAATATTTATCTAAAATCAGTTCAATCATTTTTGATAAAACAGGTACTCTGACAGATATAGGTAAGAGCGATGTTGAATGGAATGGCAAAGAACTTACAGATAAAGAAAAAGTTTTAATAAAATCTTCGGTAAAACATTCGAACCATCCTGTCAGCCGTTTGATACTTAACTATTTTTCAAACATTGATATGATTGAAATAAAAGATTTTAATGAAGAAGAAGCTAAAGGGATTGAGACATCTTCTGAAAATATCACAATTAAAATTGGAAAATTTGATTGGCTTAAAACTTTTCTAACAAAAAGTGACTATGGAGATGACTTACAACCTGAATCCAGTGTTTATATTTCTATTGATAACGAAATTTTAGGTTGCTTTAAAATTGTTCCCTATTACAGAAAAAATATCTCAGATACTCTAAAAAATTTATTGCAGAACTATCAAGTTTCTGTTCTATCTGGTGACAATGACAATGAAAAAGATAAATTAACTGAACTTACCGGGAAAGAAATCCCTATGAGGTTCAATCAACTGCCATTAGAAAAGTTAGAATACATTACATCATTGCAGGAAAAGGATGAAAAAGTAATGATGATCGGTGACGGTTTGAATGATGCAGGGGCAATTAAACAAAGTAATGTTGGGGTAGCTGTTACTGATTCATCTTCTTCCTTCACTCCCGGTTCTGATGCCATACTCTTATCGGATAACATTCATCATTTACCTGAATTTTTAAAATTAACAAAGCTGAGTATGAGAACAGTATATTATAGTTTTCTGATTTCAATTCTATATAATGTTGTTGGAATCACAATTGCAGTTCAAGGATTTCTCTCTCCGTTAATTGCCGCTATATTTATGCCTCTAAGTTCGATAACCGTTATTATATTTACAGTTAGTAAAGTAAAATTGGATTCTAAAAGATTGGGACTAAAATAATTTTAAAAATAATAGAAAAACAAAAATCAAAATTAATATTTAGAACTTGTTAATAATTTGGGGATTTTTCAAAAAGTAATTATCGCTAAGTTGAAACAGAACAAAGAGGAAATTTTAATAATTAATATTTGAAACGGATGGGGAATTTTATGCCTGAATTTGTACATTTACATAACCATACACATTATTCTTTGCTGGATGCTTTGTGCACTACAAAAGATTTAATCAAAGCCGCAAAAGAAGATGGGCAAAAAGCTATTGCCATAACAGACCATGGAGTAATGTTTGGTTGTTTTGAATTTTATCAGGAAGCAATAAGACAAGGAATTAAGCCAATAATCGGATTTGAAGCCTACATAGCCGACGGAAGCCGATTTGATAAGATATCAGGCAAATCCGCAACAAAGAAAAGAAATTACTTCCATCTTGTTTTACTTGCAAAAAACGAACAAGGTTATAAAAACCTTATGAAGCTGACAACATTAGCTCATACTGAAGGCTTTTATTATAAACCAAGAATTGACAGAGAATTGTTGGAAAAATATAGCGAAGGATTAATCGCTACTTCAGCTTGTATCGCCGGAGTTGTGAATGCTCATTTGATTTCAGGCGATTATAACGAAGCATACAATTCAGCAAAATACTATAAAGACGTTTTTGGTGATGATTTCTACATCGAATTACAAAACCACAATTTACCCGACGATAAAATCATATTACTTGATGCACCTAAGATTGCTGAGCAGTTGGATATTAAAACAATTGCAACTAATGATATTCATTACTTAAAAGCTGACCATGCCGTTGCGCATAATGTCCATCTTTTTATAAGGGATATGGGGCAAAACAATGCAAATAATATAGATATCTACAAACTTAGATACAGAACGCCTGAAATGTACTTTAAAACCCGGGAACAAATGAGCAAGCTTTTTGCAGATAACCCGGAAGCAATTGAAAATACAATAGAAATTGCTGACAAGTGCAATCTTACCATTGACACTACAAGACATATGCCTAAGTATCAAATCCCGGTTGATTCTAAATCTGAAACTCTTGAAGAGTATTTACGTGAGTTGACTTACAAAGGAATGAATGAAAAATTCAAAGAAATTACACCGGATGTGAAGGAAAGAATTGATTTTGAGCTAAATGTAATGAATGATATGGGTTTTCCAGGATACTTCTTAATAGTTCAGGATTTCATCAAAGAAGCAAAAAAACAGGGTATTCGTGTAGGACCGGGTCGTGGCTCTGCCGCAGGAAGTCTGGTTGCCTATGTTTTAGGAATAACAAATGTCAATCCTCTCCCCTATGACTTGCTTTTCGAAAGATTTTTAAATCCTGAAAGAAAGTCAATGCCTGATATTGATATCGATTTTGCAGATGACAAACGTGATAGAATAATTGATTACGTAAAAAGAAAATATGGCGAAAACTCAGTTGCCCAGATTATTACATTTGGCAAACTTTCGACAAGAGCTGTTTTGAAAGATGTCGGGCGGGTTCTTGGCATTGACCATAATGACATCAATGATATAAATAAGAAAATTCCGGTTTTTCAGGGAAAAGTGACTGAATTGGAAAAAGCTTTACAACTTCCCGAACTAAGGTATTTGTCCGAACACAGCAATCCAAAAATTCAGGAATTAATAAAATTCGCACTATTACTCGAAGGAAAACTCAGAAATACATCTGTTCATGCCGCCGGGGTTGTTATAGCTCCCGGAGATGTAAGTGACTATGTGCCGCTTTACAAATCAACAAAATCTAAGGATATGAGTGTTGATGTCGTCTCTCAGTATAGCATGAAAGAACTTGAAAGTGCCGGCTTACTGAAAATGGATTTTCTTGGTTTAAAAACACTTTCCATAATTGATAATACATTAGACATGATTGAATTAAATCATGGCGAAAAACTCGATATTGATGAAATTGATTTCGGCGACTTAAAAGTCTACGATATGATTGGCAAGGGATTGACACTGGCTGTGTTCCAGTTTGAATCTCCCGGTATGCAGGATTATCTTGCACAACTGAAACCCAAAAGTCTTGAGGAACTGACTGCTATGAATGCACTTTACAGACCGGGACCAATGAGCCATATACCGGAATTCATCGCTCGTAAAAACGGAACAATGCCGATTGAATATTTACATCCAATAATGGAAAAATCATTGAAAAACACTTATGGTGTTATTGTATATCAAGAGCAAGTTATGCAGCTTGCCCGCGATATTGCAGGCTTTTCACTTGGCGGAGCTGATATCTTAAGAAAAGCTATTGGTAAAAAGGATATCAAGATTATGGATGACCAAAAAGTCAAATTTATCCAAGGAGCAGAAAAAAACAATATAGATGAAAAACTTGCCGGTGAAATTTGGGAACTTATTCATAAATTCGCACAATATGGTTTCAATAAATCTCATTCTCTGGCTTATTCTTATCTGGCTTTTCAAACAGCATGGTTGAAGACCTATTACACTGCCGAATTTTTAGCCGCAAATATGACATCAGAAATCGATGACCAGGAAAAAATAGTTGCATTGCTTGACGAAGCAAAAAAATTCCATATAGAAGTTTTAGCGCCGGACATTAATCAATCAATAGCTTCGTTCAGAGCAGTCGGAAACAAAATATTCTTCGGATTAGCCGCAATAAAGAATGTCGGTACCGGAGCTGTGGATATGATTGTTAAAGCAAGACAAAACAAGCCATTTAAATCATTATTCGATTTTGCTTCAAGAATTGAAATTCGTTTAGCCAATAAAAAAGCATTTGAAGCATTAATATGTGCCGGTGCATTTGATTCATTAAAAGCCGGAACAAGAGCTGAGTTATTTGCGTCAATCGAAATGGCACTTGAATATGCACGTTCTGTCGGTGATTCAAAAAACATGAGTATGGACAGCTTATTTGGTACAAATGAAAAGCATACTTTAATAGAACCAAAACTTATTGATGCAAGATATTGGACTGATAAGGAAACACTTGACAAGGAAAAAGAGTTCCTTGGATTTTATATTAGCGGACATCCTCTTAACCGATACAAACCATATATTGATTCCCTTTCGACTTTCAATTTGGGGACAAAATCTGAAGAATTAAACTCTGGAATGAATGTAAGAACATGCGGTATTATTACCGATATGAAAATTAAATACGATAAAAGAGAACAACAATATGCCATAGCTACAATTGAGGATTTTTCAGGAAAAGCAGATTGCATTCTTTGGAATAGAACTTACAACACTTATGGAATGTACCTCGTTAAGGATTCCGTAGTGATGGTCATCGGAAAGGCGGATTACCGCGGTGATAGACTAAATATTATTGTTGATGAACTTTATTCTATCGAAAAAGCCGCTGAAAAATTCGGAAAGGGATACAATATCTGGATGGATTTACAGGACACTTATTTAAATCAGGTAACCGAGTTGTATAAACTTTGTAACTCACCTGACTTAAAAATGTCACTGTGTTTTCATATTATTGACAATAAAAATTCCCAGAAAAAATACTACGTCGCGGATGATGTTAATATTTCCCTAAATGCCAGCGTTGTAAATTCGCTTATTGATATATTCGGAAAAGACAGGGTTAGAATATTGGTTAATTAAAAATTAAGAATTATACACGTAATTTTGTTTATTTTCGTATTTAAAATTGAAACAAATAATGAAATAATTATGATAAAAAATATAATTTCTTGGATAATCGCAATCTTAATATCCTTACTGGTTGTCTGGATGTTTTGGACTTTGTTCTTTCCTTTGGTCGCCTTTTTCGATAAAATTTGCGATAATCTCTTCATGTTTTCAATTTTAATATTCATAGTTGCCATTCCAATTTATATGATTGTAAGAAAAAAATTAATTAAGTAAGCAGGGAAATTTAAATGAAAAAACTTTTGACCTTAATTGTAACTCTTCTGATAATTGCAATAACTGTAAATGCACAGGTAAGGACATTACCCGAAGTAAAGCCCAATCAATCAACAATTGATATGGCGAGGATGCTTGGTAAAGATGTGTTTGAACTTAATGGCGTCCCCTATTTACAACCTACAGTAGAAGTAATGAATGTTACTTCAAACTCAAGATTTTACAATAAGGCATTTGTTCCATCAAAAGTTGATAAACCTTATTTCAAAGTAGGTATTCATGGCATGTATGGAATTGTTCCCGATAGCAAAAAATCTTATTCACCTCAATTACCAAATGACAGCTTGACTGCTGAAGAAATATTGAAATACGGTTCAATTAATCTTACAGACTTTTCATATTCGATTAGTGATACTGCCGGCTTAATTTATACAGCATTAAAAGGAATTTTATTTGACGGCTTAAAAAATGGAAGTATAAAAGTCCCAAAATCTGCTCCTTCTTCATTGGGTTCAGGTAAGGTCGCTTTCAATTTGCCTCCTGATACTCTGCAACAATTATTAAAAAATTTGGAAGTTGTTTTACCTATTTTAGGAAAAACAAAGATTTACGATTATTTACCTCCTGAAATTCAGGACTCCATAAGTAAAATTCTTGATGCATTCCCTGACTTTTTCAATCTTCCGGAAGGTGGAAATCTTAATTACATATTTGCCGCTGTCCCACAAATAGAGATTGGTTCACTTTTTGGAACTGAACTATTGATTAGGTTTATCCCTCCTGTAAATATGGGTAAAACAATCGGAGATTTCGCTTTCTGGGGCATTGGCTTGAAGCATAGCATCTCACAGTACTTTAACAAAGGTGATGAACCCGGAGAAAGATATTTTGATATGGCAATTCAAGCTGTTTATCAGGGAACATCTTTAAAAAATGATATCGGGGTTACCAACACTAAGCTTGAAGCAAACGCAACAATGTGGGACTTCAACCTTCATGCAAGCAAATACTTCGAGGATATTTTTGATATCTATACAGGGTTTTCATATTCAATCATTGACATTTCTTCAAAATATGTATATTACCTGCCTATTGAAATGCAATGGGAACTTGGGCTTATTGATAAATTTACAAATTTTCCTGATGCTCCCCCAAATTTCAATCCAAGTAAACCCGGTGATTTCGGTGATACACAGTATGAACATCCGGGTGATCAAAATCCTCAGACAGCAAATATCAAGTTAACCGATAAAGCATTTCGTTGGAACATTGGTATTTCAAGAGACATTGGTCCTGTTACAATATTTGTTGATTATAATGTAAGTACTATAAATATTTTCACCGGTGGTATCGTATATAATTTTTAAAAAATAATGAAAATTGATTGGAGAGTAGAATGACCTTTATTATTGACGGAAAAATTATTTCAAATGAAATTAAAGAAGAACTAAAAGTAAAAACAAAAAAGCTGATGGATGAAAAAGGAATTCAACCCGGACTGGCTGTGCTTCTCGTTGGCGAAGACCCTGCTTCTCAATCCTATGTAAAATCAAAAGAAAAATCATGTATTGAACTTGGATATAAGTCAATAGTTCTTCGAAAAAGTTCTGATATAAGTGAGGAAGAAGTTTTAAACATCGTGAAGGATTGGAACAATGACTCAACCATTCATGGTATTCTTGTTCAGTTACCTTTACCAAAACATATTAATGAGAATAAAGTGATAATGTCTATCTCTCCAATGAAAGACGTGGATGGCTTCCATCCTGAAAGCTTTGGACGACTCGTAATAGGACTTCCCGGTTTTGTTTCATGCACCCCTTCAGGTATTATGGAAATGCTAAAAAGAAGCAATATAAAAGTCAAAGGTAAACATGTGGTTGTCGTTGGTCGAAGCAATATTGTTGGTAAGCCGATTGCAAATCTACTTTATCAGAAAAAACCGGATGCAAATGCAGTCGTAACTATTTGCCATACCGGAGCCGATGATATTAAAAAATATACCAAACAAGCTGATATTTTGATTGCGGCAGTTGGAGTTCCTGAATTAATTAAAGCTGAAGATGTAAAGGATGGTGTAGTAGTTATTGATGTTGGTATAAATCGTGTTGAGGACCCAAGTAAACCTAAGGGTTACCGTTTAACGGGTGACGTTGATTTCGAATCTGTAAAGGAAAAAGCATCAGCGATTACTCCTGTACCCGGTGGGGTTGGTTTAATGACCGTCGCAATGCTTATGAAAAACACTTATTTATCAGCTTCCGGTGAATTATTCGGATGAGAAAAAAAGACACAAGAGTGGAAATCCTTTATGAGGATGATGATTTAGTAATATTATCAAAACCTGCAGGTGTTTATACTATTCCTGACAGGTACGATCATACAGCATTCAATCTATATACATATTTACAACAAAAGTACGACAAAATATACACTGTCCACCGACTTGATAAAGACACCAGCGGGGTTATCGTCTTTGCCAAAAATGCAGAAGCTCATAGGAATTTAAATCAACAATTCTCGGAACAAAAAGTAAAAAAGATTTATCATATAATAATATCCGGTGTACTCAGACAAGATGAAATGGATATCGATATTCCAATCAGTGAAAATCCGTCAAAGAAAGGTCTTTCTATACCTACTGCAAGAGGTAAGGCATCATTAACAAAACTAAAAGTAATCGAAAGATTTCGTATTGCAACTTTTTGTGAGTGTAACCTCGTAACAGGAAGACATCACCAGATAAGAGTTCATTGCTCTGCTATTGGATTTCCATTACTTGTTGACGAGCACTACGGTAACAATACCGAATTCTTCTTATCCTCAATCAAAAGAAAATTCAACCTAAAGAAAAAGACC
>CAZEHW010000087.1:0-1665 GCA_964511865.1 uncultured Hyphomicrobiales bacterium
GGGTTGTGGAACGATTGTTACATAATACGAAACACCACCGGGAGACATTTTTTTAATAAAATATCTTTTACCCGGTACCGTAGCGGCCGGAGGCAAAGAAATTGTTGCCTTGGCTACATTTCTTACGATTATGTGAACATTATATGCTGAAGGTGTATAATGTCCTCCAACAGTAATAACCGTAGATCTTAAGTATGATTTTACCTGATCAGGAGTAGCCCACTCCAAAATACCATTACCGTAATTAAACAATGCGGAATGCGGCTCCAATATTACAGGGGGCATTTTATAAATTAAACTAGTTGTTTGAGATGTGGCAGAAAAAGAAGAATAATTCACACCACTACTGATTGGTTCCTGAAATCTTAAGTCAGAAGCAGTTGACGAGGAGTTAGTTAAAGCAACATTCCCGCCATATACTTCCAGTAAATGTGCCGGAGTTCCTGTATTCAATCCAATTTTATCGGCTGAGGCATCCACATACACAACATTGCCATTGTTATCACCATCAATTCTGAAATCTGCGTCAGCATTGCCATCATTATAATGGAAATGTGCATCTAAAATATTGAATGTTTCATCAACTAAAGAAGGTAAAGAATAGGGTGCAGTACTCAATCCTCCTCTAAAAGCATAAGACCTGTTTCCAGCCATGTCCAAATTTTGTCCGTTTTCAATAATCGTATAAACTCCGCTAACATCATTATTGAAACCTGATAAACGGTTATAATTTCCTGAAGCAAAATTCTCACTGCCTCCAAAAAGATAAGTGTAGTTTCCATTAGATTGATTAGATTCTCCACCGCTAATAAATCCATAGCTGGCATTAATTAAATTATTTAATCCACCTGCTATCATAGCAGATGTACCTCTTGAATTACTATTAACACCAAAATTTACCTGTGACCTTATCATATCAGGTGTGGCTCCTGTAATAACAGCACTATATCTTGCCAAACCCCAGTCCTGGAAGGTTTCCAAAACATCATCCCTTGGTGCCGGTTTTAATTGCCAAAAATCACCTAAGGCAACCAATGGTTCATCCCAATAAAGATTCCCTGCACCATCTGTTATTAAAGCGTCATTAGGATTTCCGTAATTTGCAGGAAACGTATAAATTGTATTTTGTGTCATGGTTGAACTGGGATTTACAAAAACCTGATAATCAGTCAGTCCCTGCTCGGAATAAAAGATAAATTGACCGCTTTTTCCTTCACCTCCAACCTTAATAGTGCCGTCAACTTCCAAGGGATAAGAAGGAGTGTTTGTTTTTACTCCATGTCTTTTGTTGGTCAGGTCAAAATAGTTGTCATTACTTCCACGAACCTCAGATAAAGGTGCCGGGGCATGCCAATAAGCTATCTGACCGTTAGTTCCTGTACCAATCATGCTCGAAACCTTCGTAAAAGAGAGCCATGATGTACCGTCATAACCTTCAAAATCGGAGCCGTTCCAACGGATTGTCCCTGTAACAGTAGCACTTTCGGCTGTTGTGTTACCTACCTTGACACCTCCGGCTATATCAAGAGCTTCACGTGGTGTCATCGTTCCTAAACCAAGAAAAGTATTTGATTCATCGTAATATAAATTATTGTCGCCGGTTAAATTTGATGGGCTGTTCCAAAAAGTTACGTTGAAGCGGTCCGATTTCCAAAGTGGCTAGTT
>CAZEHW010000087.1:1675-2988 GCA_964511865.1 uncultured Hyphomicrobiales bacterium
CCTGTTAAAGTACTGGAAGTAAAAGAAAGCCATTTGGTTCCATTCCATCCTTCAAAGTCGCTTGTTCCGGTATTCCATCTGAATCCTCCTGGATTCGTTGCATTAGTAAACCCAACCCTGATGCCACCAACAACTTCCAGACGGTCTTTTGGGGTTTTTGTTCCAATTCCCAGCCATTCATTAGTTGTTTCCCAATACAATCCGTCGTCTCCTGCAAGAAATGTAGAAGTTTCCCAATATGTAACCTGAGTTGCATCTCCGTCACCTTGCAAAGTATTTTTAGTGAACGATTTCCATCCACCTGCACCTGTATATCCTTCAAAGTCATCACCGGTCCATCGAATTGCACCTTCGTTAGTATTTGTTGTATTTTGTATTCTTAAGCCACCTTTTATTTCCAGAGTTTCCCGAGGATTACTAAGACCAATACCCAAACGTCCATTAGATACGTCCCAAAATAAATTTGGGTCTCCTGTAACAGTACTGGATGCAGTCCAGTATCCAACTTCCCCTGGATTACCCGAACCATAAACATAATTTCCTGTTAATGAAGTTCCTATCCATAGCCAAATTGTACCATCCCAATAATAGAAACCGTCAATTTCATCAATTTGATAAATTAGTAATCCTGTAGCAGGAGAAGCTATGGCATCTCTTTCCACATTTGTCATACGGGGAACTAAAAAACCTTTTTCAGTAGACCACAACTCCAAAATTGCTGTAGGTTCAAGGTCACCAATATCATTTAAATTGATTCCTACACCTTGAGAATAGGTATTTTGTGGAATAGCGAGAAAAATAGCAAAAAGAACAAACATACTCAGAAATGATTTCGTGAGTAATTCTTTTGTATTCTTAATATAATAATCTGTATTTATTTTCTCGTTCTTGTCCATTATTAATAAAAAATATAAAAATTTCATATTCTAATTAAGCAATATACGAATAATATTAAATATTATTAATATAAAAAATTATAAATTTATAAGATTAATATAAAAAAAATCTCAATAAGCAGATCATTTTATTAAAAAATGAAAATTAAATTAATAAAATTTAATAAAAAAAACCCCAAAACATAGGTTTTGGGGTTTACATTTAAAACTAAAAATATTTCCAAATAATTTTTTTAAATCTTATTTAATTGAAATATTTGGCTCCGATTAATTGTATTAACCCTTATGAAATAAATACCCGGTAATAGCTTTTCGATATTTAATTTGAATGTACTACTATTGAATATTGTATTTTCAGACTTAATAACTTCGAGTCCCATTAAATTCACAACAGATATTTCCGCTGAGTTGATTCCT
>CAZEHW010000087.1:2998-13174 GCA_964511865.1 uncultured Hyphomicrobiales bacterium
ATATTAATATAATTGTCAGCGGGATTAGGGAATAATTTAATATCATTAGTTAGCTCGATATTATTTATATCAGTAAGTTCAACTCTGACAGCATCAGAAATATTGAAGCAACCCAAATCAGTAAAGATTTCACATTTATACCATCCATTGTCAATTGGTTTAAATGTTTTTTGGTTTGCTCCATCAATTACTTCATTATCTAAATACCAAACATATTTAGCGGCTGTTGATGGGCAAAACAAAACATCACCATTGTAAAGAAGGTCAGGTTTAGCCGGCTTTTGTTCAACTGCAACTGTAATGGTATCTGAAACAGCTTCAAAACCAAATTCATTTTTTACATTTACCCAATAATTCCCTTTTGACCAAACCGTATCATATCTTGAAGTATTACCATTTGACCATAGATAACTGATATAATTTTCTCCGGCATCCAAAACACAAAATTCTCCTTCACAAAATTCAGTTTTACCCATAACATTTAGAATGGGTTTTACAGGTTTCAAGTCTATAGCTGTTCCAATGCTTCTATAGCATCCACCTTCTGTTGTGCCTGCAAAGATAAATCCTGATTTGCTCTGGAAGAAGTTTGTTACTTTGTATTTACTTAGACCGCTTTGGTCATAAAAGCCGCTCCATGTATCACCAAAATCAAGTGTTCGATAAATACCGGGTACATTTTTTAAACCTGCGAAAACAGTATCTCGGTCAAAGGACAATAAACTATTTACCTGACTGATTAAAGTTCCCTGTGATTTTGCCCATAAAATCCCATTATCTCTTGAGCGAAACACACCAACATTGGTTGCAGCTAATATCATATTTTCTTCCGGTTTATATTCCAAAGAACTTACGCTGTTTATTCCAAATCCAACTGTGGTTATTTTTCTCCATTCATCGAAGGGTGCTTTTCTGTATAAACCATTTTCTCTTGTACCTGCATAAATATAGTTACTGTCAACAACAATTAAAGATAAAATCTCTTGAGTTTCAATATTACCTCCATTCATCGGGAGCCATCTATCCTCAGATGTTTTCCAAATTCCTTTACTGCCGGTACCGGCATAAAATGTTCCGTTACTGTCAACAACAAGAACATTTATCTTTTCATTGAAAAGTTCAGTCTCAGAAATTTTTTGCCATTTTTCATTTTCATTATTAAGAATATAAATTCCTTTGGTTGTTCCGGCAATCAAGATATTATTATTAGAAACAAGACAAGAAATTTTCAGACCAACTTCGAGTCCCTTGTTTATAGCAAACCATTCAGCTCCAAAGGTTGTTGTTTTGAAAATACCATTATCAGTTGCAGTGTAAAGTTGGTTTTGGTTTTCAACAAAACCATTAATATTCTGAATGCTTAGACCATTGGCTATCCTTGATAATTCCTGATTTTCATATTGAAAAAAGGACCTGTTTGAACCAATGAATAGCTTTTTTGAATTTTTATCTTTCGATTCGATAGTCAACATTGTTTGTGCATATTCAACATTTGAATTTTCATCAACATTTTGCCAGATGATTTCATTTTTTGAGCTAACTTTTAATCCTTCAGTCATGGTACCAATGAAAATAGAATCACCGAAACTCTCTATGCTTAAAACATTTGTAAGAGCTTCTAATCCGCTATTTGCCCATTGCCAGTTCAGCCCTGAATCTTTACCAATAATTACTCCTTTACTTGTAGCCGCATAGATTATTCCATTCATTTCATCAAAAAGTAATTTATTGATTTTCCCGGTTTCATCATTAACTTTCAACCACTTTTTTCCTTCATCACTGCTTTTAAATATACCCCTGTCTGTTCCGGCATAAACGATACCATTAAGATAGCATAAACTATTAATACTTTCGTTGGGAAGCAATCCTGTATTATAATTTGACCATTGCTCACCTGAATTTGTACTACGGAAAATTGCTTTACCTTTTGAACCGACAATATAAGTATTTTCCTTGATTTTCAGGAATGTATTGAAGCTTAAATGCCCGGCTAAACCTACAATAACATTCTCCCACACTCCGGATTTGGATTTTTTAAGAATTCCTAAAGAATCTGTTAAAGCAAATAAATCACCATTTTCATTTAGAAAAATCGAGTTGACCATTGAGTTAAACTTAAGAAGATTATTGTTTAAAGATGTCCACTTTTGTGAAGTATCATTTTTATAATATATACCTGAACCAAAAGTAGAAATAAATAAATTGCCGGTGCTGTCATCATGCATTATGCTACTAATGCTTGCTCCATAAGGACCGTCAACTTTTTTCCAATAATCTGCTGATGTTAAATTTCCGTTAAACAACAAGAAATTTATCAAAAATATGAGTAAGTACTTTTTCATTTTAATTCCCCCATACAACATAATTAATAATAATTCATAATACGTTGTCAATATAATGAATATATTTTAATAATGCAAGTAAAAAATTAATTTACTTTAATATTGTGTTAATTTATAATTTATTCTTTATGCTTTTCAAATTTTTTTCAATTTGCCTTATACTAAAGTACGAAAATTTTACTTAATACCCCATGAAATTACAGGAATTCCTACAGGAGTGTTAGGTACCAATCGTTTTAAGTCTTTACCATTACGCCTGATGGCAAATAAATCATATGATGCAGGGTCGGTGTTTTTGTCAAACCCAAAAACAATCAAACCTCCATCAGGAGACAAGGAAAGTTTATTACTTCTAACGATATTTTTAATGTCAGGATACATTGTATTCAGGGTATCCCATGAAATAATGTCGTTAATTTTCTGTTCAGTATTTGAATTATAAAGTTCAATACCGAAATCTGACCAAATAACAACTTCGGCTTTCGATTTAGCAAATTGATTTGGATTACTCAAATTAGCAGTCGAAAACATAGTTGAAATAGTATTGCCCTTATCAATAGCTTTCAAAATGGTTCCATATTTAGCAAATATTTTTTGAGATTTTTCATCGAATCCTAAAAGCTCAATTGTTTCATCTGATTTATTTGTCATCTTATTGAATGTTCCATCGCTAAACTGAATTACATAGTAACCGATATCCTTAAATTGGTTATTGCTGAATTGTTTTCCTTTAATAACAAAATAAATCAGAGTTCCATCATCGTTAACCATCATATTCTGACCATAAAAATCAGCTGAATTGACATTATCTTCAGATAATTTATTAGTCAAAAACTGATTTAATTCGTATGAATGGAAAGTTGTTTCAGGTAAATCCATGACAATTAAAATAAGATTATTATCTTCGGGTTTTGTCCCGTCAATCCTTTTCATTGTAGCAAAGAATACAGCTTTTGTTCCATCACCGCTTAATTCGATATGCGGAGGAATAGTGTAATAATAATCTTTGTCCATTTGGTCGGATTGAGGAAAAGGTAAAGGCAAAGTTGTCCCGTCAGTATATCTTACCCAAAATTTATTAGGGAGATATTCATATTGAAATACAATAGCACCATTTTTACCAACTGAAGAAATGTGAACAATAGATTCAGTAGGATTTCTTTCTGGTTCATTGGAATCCATAAAAGAATAAAAAAACAAACCGGAGTGTTCGGGTCGCCAACCGTCACTTTGGCTCAATGGGTAAAAAATATTATAGTTATGAGTCAAAGTAGTATCGTTACCATTTGGTTTGATTTTTGGAGTAGTCGTGTCATCACAACTTATTAACCAAAAAGCTGATATTATTAATATAATTGTTATTAGTTTATATTTCATTTCTTCATTCCATATTATTTGTTTACATAAAATATCTTTAATATTTTATGGTAAATCTAAAAACTGTTTAATGATTTTTACAATGCTTATCGAGGAAATTAAAAAATTCGGTATTCCAAATAATAAATTCCTGAGGATGAGCAATAAAATGAGTTTCATTCGGGAATACGATTAATTTTGAATCAATTCCTTTTGACTGTGCAACTGTGAAGGCTTCCAGACTTTGAGTGAAAGGAACTCTGAAGTCGTTTTCACCGGTAGATATCATAATCGGAGTATCCCAATTTTGTGCAAATTTATGTGGAGAATTCATTGCATAGAAGTTCTTGTTTTTTTCTTCCCAGTATGGACCACCGTATTCCCAATCAGGAAACCAGAGTTCTTCAGTAGAACCGTACATGCTTTCAAGGTTAAATACACCACAATGTGAAATAAAAGCATTATATCTGCCTTTATGATTTCCGGCAAGCCAAAAAGCAGCATATCCTCCGGCACTTGCACCAACTGCGGCGGAACCTTTTTTATCAATAAATGGTTTTTTTAACATTATGTCGGTTGCTGACATTATATCCTGCATTGGTTTGCCAGCCCAATCCTTACTTATTGCATCATTCCATTTTTGTCCGAAACCTGGGACTCCTCTTCTGTTAGGTAAAACCAATATATAACCATGTGAAGCCATCAAAAAGTAATTCCATCTGTAATGAAATCTTTGGCCTATCATAGATTGAGGACCGCCCTGACAATATGTTATCAAAGGATATGTTTTTGTAGAATCAAATTTTGGAGGATACACTATCCAAGTTTGCATAGAAGCTCCATCCTGACAAGTAATCCATTTTTCTTCTATCTTTGGCATTAAAATTGAATTAAAAATACTTTCATACTGATGCGTTAGCTTGATTTGTTCGCCACCATTAGTGGACATAGAATATATTTCCAGTGGTTCGACCATACTTTGACGTCCAAAAACTAAAGTCTTTCCATCTTTAGTAATGCCCAAACCATCGCCATAATTGTACCATCCGTCAGCGATAACTGTAAATTCTCCTTCAGATAAAGTTTTGTCGGCATGCTGGATTTTCTCGGCGGCTATTCTAAAAAGTTTGACTGTTCCTTTATCATCTGAAGAAAAGAACAATGATTTACTATCGGGGTGCCAAATCATTTCTCCAACCCATCCATCGAAATTCTTTGTAATTTCTTTGATATTTCCTGTCTTCCTATTGTATAGCATAAGACGTCTTCTGTCTGATTCAAATCCGTCTTTTTCCAAACTAATAAAGGCAATCCATTTGCCGTCAGGTGAATATAAAGGAGATAAATCATAACCAACCATTCCTTCAGTAATATTTTTTGTCTCACCGGATTCAACGTTGACAATATAGATATCAGAATTAGTTGATTTAGCAAAATTCTTTATTTTTTTACAAGTGTAAGCTATCTGTTTGCCATCAGGAGACCATGCAATTTCTTCCGGACCACCAAAAGGTTTTAGAGGAGTATCGAATTTCTCGTCTTTCATTAAATCCTTAGGTTCTCCTCCATCAGTTGGAATGATAAACAGATGAGAATAGCTTTCATCAATCCATTCGTCCCAATGTCTAACCGGTAATTTATCATAAATTCTCATATTGGCTTTGGGATGTTTGGGGTATTTGTCTCCTAATGTTTTATCTAATTTTACCTCCGCTGTAAAGGAAAAATATTTACCATCAGGAGACCATGCCATATTCGAAACCCCACCGGGTATGTCTGTTATTTGTTTTGCATCTCCTGATGGGAAATCCTTGATAAATATTTGAGGTGTAAGAGAACGTGTAGATATAAATGCTATTTGCTTACTATCAGGAGACCAGCGTCCATTGTAATCAGTTTTTCCATGACTTGTAACCCGTTGAAATATAGAACTGTCAACTCTAACAGCAAATAAATCAGACGAGGAATTGTTGCCTTTTAAATTTGGTACTTTCAATGTATAAAGAACCCATTTCCCGTCAGGTGATAATTGCATATCGCTAATTCTCCTTAATGACATTAGAGTTTCAGCATTAAACAGGACTTTACCAGCATCTAAATCTATTTTGGGCATAAATAAATGAATTGAATCAGGTAATAAATTGGTTATTGAATCAGGTAAAAAACCATACAAATATTCATTTGGCAAGCCCTTATCTATAGCATCCTGAATAATTTCAGGGAATTTCGCGGCTATTGAATCCGGCAAATACTGATATAAACCTTCTGGAAAGAGAATTGGGTCCGGGATTTGTGAATCAACTCTGAAACCAATCAATAAAATAGTTATGATGAAAAATATTTTTCTCATTTTTTTCCTCAAATATTAATAAACAATTATATTCAAAAATAAGAAAATATTATCAAACTATCAGTTTATAGATTCTGTTAGATGTTATTAGTGAAAAAATCTTTTAAATCATTTTATGAAGAAGTTTCGTCACCACTTTCTTTCATAGAAGAAATGTCAATGATTTTTTGTTCTGCTTTTTCAAGGAACTCTCTCATTACTGAAGCAAGTGTCATCCCTTCTTCGTAAATCTTTAGCATCTCTTCAAGTGAGGCATTACCTTCATCGAGAATATCAACAATTTCTTCAAGACGATTCATCTGTTCTTCAAAACTCTTTTTATTCTTACTCATATACTATTCTTTCTTTCTACTTTACAAACTTTCTACTTTACAAACTTTCTACTTTACAAACTTTATTAACTGATACAGTCGCAATTTCATCCTTTCTAACTACTTCAACAAAAATGAAATTTCCCAATGTTTCATCTTTACTTATATATCTTTTTTCTAATTTCAATAAGGCAAATCCTTTGTCCAGAGGTGAAAGAGGGTATAAAGATTTGCATTGAGATTCATTTGATTTTAAGCGATTTTTGAGAGTTTCAATCCGATGTTTGATTAACATAGATTGCCTGGCTTCCATATCATCCATGTATTGAATTTTGTTTTTAATTTTATCGGAAATGCTTCTGAATGAATGAGAATCAGTTGCAGATTTGACATCATCTTTTAATGTTACAATGTGCTTTTTAATTGATGAAGTAATGTTCGTTTGTGAATTCATCAAAACCTGAAGCACAAAATCAAGTGTGAAAGGTGTTACCATTTCTGCGGCGGCTGTTGGTGTTGCGGCTCGTTTGTCTGCGACCAAATCGGCAATTGTGAAATCAGTTTCATGTCCAACTGCAGATATAATAGGGGTATTTGAATTGAAAATTGCATCGGCAGTAATTTCCATATTGTATGCCCAAAGGTCTTCTAAGGAACCACCACCTCTTCCAATGATTATAACATCTACATTTTCTTTATTTAGTTCATTGATAGCACTAACGATGTCTTCGGCTGAGCCGTCGCCTTGAACTAAAGTCGGTCTGAAAAATATTGTTGCGGCAGGGAATCTTCTTTTGCATGTTGTCAAAATATCTTGAATAGCCGCACCTGTTGGTGAAGTTGAAACACCAATTTTCATCGGGAGTTCGGGTATTTGTCTTTTCCGTTCTAAGTCAAAGTATCCTAATTCCTGAAGTTTTGCTTTAAGTGCTTCATAAGCAATAAATAAATCTCCCTGTCCGACAGGTTTGATGGAAGTACATTCAATCTGATAATTTCCTCGTTGGGGATAGACGGTGATATTGCCTGAAGCAATAACTTTCATTCCATCTGCAGGAGTAAAATTCAATTGTCTGCTTCTCCACATTACGCAGGATATCGAGGCACCTTCATCTTTCAAAGTGAAATACCTGTGACCGGATGAATGAAGTTTGAAGTTCGAGATTTCACCCTGAACACTTACTGAACCTATGCCCTCGCTGATTACTCGGCTGATAGCATTGGTTACCTGACTAACTGTTAATATTTGTACTGCCATAATGCAAATTTAAGAATAAATTTCAAACGAACTTCCTTTATTTAAAAACATTAACTTCACAACTATATTAAAATTTTATTTCATAATTTTGTAATATAAATTATATTGAAATTAAAGTTTCGAATTACTAGGATATTTATGCATAAAATCGTTATTCTCGGTGCCGGTATGGTCGGCAGGGCAATGGCTATTGACTTAGCCAAAGACCATGATGTTACATCCGTTGATTTGAATGAATCTGCTTTGAAGGAGCTTTCTGCTTTTAATATTAAAACTATTAAAGCTGATTTGTCGGATGTAAATGTAGTAAAAAAAATTGTCACAGATTTTGATTTAGTTATTGGTGCTGTTCCGGGATTTATGGGTTATAAAACTTGTAAAGCAGTAATCGAAGCTAAACAGAATATTGTGGATATTTCATTTTTCCCTGAGGACTGTTTCGAACTCGACGAACTTGCAAAGCAAAACAATGTTACTGCTATAGTTGATTGCGGTGTTGCTCCGGGTATGGATAATATTTTACTCGGGTATCACAATAAGAGAATGAAAGTTAGTAATTTCGAATGTTATGTAGGAGGGTTGCCTCAAAAAAGAGAAAAGCCGTTTGAATACAAAGCTCCGTTTTCACCCGTTGATGTATTGGAAGAATATACAAGACCGGCAAGATATGTTGAAAATGGATTTATAGTTACAAAACCGGCTCTTTCTGATGCTGAGTATTTGGAATTTGAGCAAATCGGAACACTCGAAGCTTTCAATACTGATGGACTGCGTTCTCTGATGTTTACAATGAAAATTCCCAATATGAAAGAAAAGACATTGAGGTATCCGGGTCATATCGAGTACATAAAAGTGTTGAAGGAAAGCGGCTTTTTCGGAGAAGAAAAAATTAATATTAATGGGGTGGAGGTATCACCGATTGATTTCACATCTAAGGTACTGTTTAAGAAATGGAAATTGAATCCGGATGAAGAAGAGTTTACAGTTATGCTGGTAATAATCGAAGGTGAAAAAAATGGGAAGCCGGAAAAACATATTTATAATCTTTTTGATAAATACAATAGAGAAACAAAGACTTCCTCAATGGCAAGAACGACCGGTTATACCGCAACAGCCGCCGCAAATTTGGTGTTACAAGGGAAATTTGACAGAAAGGGAATCATTCCTCCTGAATATTTAGGTGAAGATGAAATCGCTTTCAATTTCATTATTGACTATTTAAAAGACAGAGGAATCTTTTACAAGAAAGATTAATAAAAAATATATGCAATCTTTTTAACTTTACAAACTTTATAAACTTTATACTCTATTCAACTTTTACTTTCTTTTTGTATTTACCACTGATTGTAGCGGCTGTTTTTTCAGCTTGTTCTAAAGTTCCGAATCCCCAAATTTTAACTTCGTAAAGAGGTTTATCGTCCATGATGAATCTGTCGAAATAAGCTTTATATCCATTATTATCCCAAAACTTCAAAGATTTTTCAGCTTCTGCCTGTGACTCAAATATATCTAAAGAAATTTCATAAGGTTTCAACTCGGAATCCAGCCACTTAATCTCAACTCTTCGATTATAGTCGCTCTGCCAATTGGTTTGTGATGTATAAAAAAGAGGTCTGTGATTGCCGTCGCCTCTGACTTTCACCTGATGTTCGGGAATTTGCTGGCTCATAAGATATGCCTTTACATTTTCAGCCCTTTGAAGCGATAGGTCGTAACATTCTTTGTTACTACCTTCATTACCGCTGTTACCGATTAACTGTATGCTGTATCCCGGATTATTGTGAAGTATGTAAGCTAGTGAATTAAGCATTTCTTCATACTCGGTTTTAATGTATGATTCTTTATAATCAAAGCTGGATACAATTTGGTATTTGACGGGTTGAAGTTTGGGTTCAAGTATCAAATTTGTTTTTGCAATGATTTCATTGTTTTTGGCTTTTAATGTTAATATTGTACTTACTTCATCCGCATCCTTTATATCATCTATGGGTACAGAAAATTCGTAAAAGCACTTTTGTGAGAGAGCAATTTCCAGGAGTATATTTTTTAACTGGTCAATTTCATTGTCAAAGATATGATAGAATTTTCCGCCTGTGGCTTCGGCTATAAATCTAAGTGTATAACTTTCAACAGAATTTCCAATACCAATAATATAAACAGGTGTTTCAGATTCCTGGGAAATAATTGCTACATCATTGGCTGTATAAATTATTGAGGAATTATCTGAATTAAAGGTGATAAGGATACAAATTCTGTCATCGTAAAATCCATCACCCAATTTTTCAATTGTTTTGAATGCGGCTTTATGCAGTGAATTTAACCCCGAAGGTTTATTAAGCGTAAGATTATCAAGCTCCCATAAAGCTTTTTCAGGTGGTGAAAGTGCAAACATTTGTAAATAATTTTGGTTGAAAGTAGAGAAGAAAATATTATCATCCGGCGATAGTTGATGAATAAAACCACTTATTTGGGACATTAGTTCAGTTTGCTGAGATGAAGCGGCTGAATTATCCAGAGCCAGACCTATGTCAATATGAATACTGTCTGAAAAGGGTTGTT
>CAZEHW010000088.1:0-13107 GCA_964511865.1 uncultured Hyphomicrobiales bacterium
TAATCAGAGGATTCCGGTTGATTTATCTGATTTTCCTGATGGGATGCACTTTTATATGGTGAAATGTAATGAAGGAATTAGAATTAACAGATTTGTTATTCAAAGGTAATGATTATTTGTTTGAAGGGGGGATATTTTGATATCCCCTCAATTTGTTACAATCAGTATCAATAACACTCTGCACACTAACTACAATATTTTAAATATCCTAACGTTTAAAGCCAAGTTAATAAAATAAAAAATGGAGTAAATGATTATGCCGATTTATGAATACAAATGTAAATCGTGTGGAAGAGAATTTGAATTTGAGCAAAGAATTACAGTAGACCCAATTACAAAATGTATTTTTGAGGATTGCGAAGGAGAGGTCTTCAGAAAAATTAGTAAAAACGTTGGTTTAGTTTTCAAAGGAAGTGGATTTTATATTACTGATTATGCTAAAAAGCATGAGTCGGCTGTTACTGCTACACATAACAACGGACATAACGGCAATGGTACAGCTAAAAAGGAAGAAACTACTACACAAGCACCTAAAAATGGTGAGTCAAAGAAGACGGAAACAGTTGCAAAAGAAACTGCTTAGTTTAAGAAACTTTTTTTAATTTTAAATGATATTCCTATGGAGTATCATTTTTTATTTCAGGTTTATCTTCTTTCCACAACTCCCCCGAATTAACCAAAGACATTGCTCTGGCGGAATCTAACCTGATTAAAGTTTCAATTGATTCAACTGCTTTGCTAATCATTAAATTTCTTGTTTCAATATCACTTTCCTTAAAATCGGAAAGAACATAATCGGACATTTCTCCTGCTGAAAAATTATTTCCTATACCACAGCGTAACCGGAAAAATTCATTTGAATCTAAATGTTCGATTATTGAGGCAATGCCGTTGTGCCCGCCGTCACCCCCACCGGACTTTAATTGAATTTTACCAACAGGGAAATTGTATTCATCAACGATAACCAATACTCTTTCGATGGGTATCTTATACATTGAACAAATTGCAGATACTGCTTCACCGGAATTATTCATGAAGGTTGTCGGTAATGAAACAAAGACCAATTTAGAGTCAATTCTTAATGATGATTGATAATAGAGATTTGAAAAAGGCATTATGGGCTTTTTATATTTTTCACATAAAGCAACAGTAACCATCCAACCGATATTATGGCGATTGTAAGCATATTTTTTACCGGGATTACCTAAACCCACAACAAGCCATTCTATATTTGCCGGTAAAGCAGTTTTTCTTTTAAAAAATCCCATATTAAATTGAAACAGGGCTAACTAAATAAGTAAGCCCTGTTTAGAATATTACTAAATAATTTATTATTCTGATTTCTTTTGTTTGGCGTCGGGAGCCGGCTCTGCAGCAGCTTCAACTTTAGCTGCTTCTTTTGGAGTTTCGCCTTCTTTTACAACTCTTGGCATAATGACAGAAGCTATTGCTGTGTCAAGCGGAACAAGGAATTCAATATCTGGCACTAAAAGGTCTTTAATATAAATTGCATCACCAATGCCCATATCATTTATATCTACATCAATAGAATTTGGTAAATCTTTAGGTAAACACTCAATTAAAACACGTCTCAACGAACGTTGAAGGAGTCCTCCTTCGCGAACACCTCTGGCAGTTCCAATCAACTTAACAGGTACTTCAACAGTCATCTTGGTACCACGTATAATTCCATAGAGGTCAATATGTGTTATTTTATCTGTAACCGGATCGAAATCCACTTGTTTCAATACACATTCACGAATATCATTTTCGCCTTCAAGTTGAAGGTTGATGATTTTAGTTTTTGATGTATATACAATATCCCTTACATCAAGTGGTTCAACGGAAAAGGCGATATTCTCACCTGTTTTGATATAAAATACACCGGGAATTTTTCCTGCAATTCTTACGTCTTTTGCGGCTCTTTTTCCTGTGTCTCTTTTATTTGCTTTTAATACTATCTGACTTTCGCTCATAATAAAAATCCTTAAAAATATATATTTTAAATAATTATCTTTCTATTTCAAATAAAGAACTAATTGACCTGTTGTCATGTGTTCTGACGATTGCTTCTGCAAGCATGTCAGCAATTGTGACAACCTGAATTTTTTTCGATTCTCTTTTCAATGGAATCGTATCTGTACAAAGAAGTTTGTTAAGTTCCTCAGTGTTTTCAATTCTATCAATTGAACTTCCAGAAAGAACCGGATGAACACAAACTCCGTAAATTTCTTTCGCTCCGGCATCCTTCAAAGCTTTAACGCAATTGATAAAGGTAGTGCCTGTATCAATCATATCATCAACAATGATAACATCTTTGTCTTTTGGTTCACCAATGATGTGCATTACTTCTGCAACATTGTGTGATGGTCTTCTTTTATCAATAAGAATCAAGTTACCTCCCTGACCCATACGTTTTGCATAAGCTCTTGCTGTTTTTGCACCACCGACATCAGGTGAAGCAAATGATGGTTCTTTGATATTCAATGAGTTAATTGCTTTTATCAAGGCTGACGATGCATAAAGGTGATCCAGAGGAATATCAAAGTATCCCTGGATTTGAGCAGAATGAAGGTCAATTGAGATTATCCTGTCTGCTCCGGCTCTGGTTAGCAAATTAGCAACAAGCTTAGCTGTAATCGAAACCCTTGGTTGGTCTTTTCTGTCTTGCCTTGCATACCCAAAGTAAGGAATAACTGCTGTTACTCTTTTTGCAGATGCTCTTTTGGCGGCATCTATAAGAATCAGCAGTTCCATTAAATTATCCGAATGAGAGTGAGTTGACTGTAAGATGAACAAATCAACACCTCTGACATTTTCTTCAAATTTTGCCCATATTTCTCCATCGCTGAAGTTTCGAATTTGAACTTCAGACAGATGCAAGCCAAGGTGCTCAGCAACTTTGGAAGCTAATACGGGATTTGATCTCCCTGATGCAACTTTAAAATCAGGCATAATAACTTTCTTCTAATTTCTGTATTCTAATTTCAATTTTCTAAAGCCGCTGGGATGGCAGGGCTCGAACCTGCGAATGTCGGCTCCAAAGGCCGATGCCTTACCACTTGGCTACATCCCATCATTTCTCGGATTTCAGAACAACAAAATTATGATTTTTTTATGAGTTATACAAATATTAATTCCATTTATTCACATAACTACAATTTAAAAAGAATCAACCTCAGGGAAATATTATGTAACTTTTAATTTAGTGTTTTATTGTTCAAGTTAATTATAGAATCATTTATTGAGTTTTTATAAACTATTTTTTGAATAATATTTAAAAAGGAGTGAATATCATTCACTCCTTTCGATTCTCTTAAAATAAGTTCTAAATTTAGCTAATTTAATATTTATTTTTCTATGTGAATTATTATCATTTTTTTTGTATCACCCGATGTTAAAACGAAATAATAAGAACCACTTTGAAGATTGTTAGAATTTACAATAACTTCGTTTGTACCAATTTTTGCTTTTCCATTAAAAAGATTCCTAATAAGATTCCCACTAAAATCAAACAAATTAATAATTACATAATTATCGTCTGCTAAAGTGAACTCAATTTTAGTTTGATCAGAAAACGGATTAGGATAATTTTGATTTAGAATCAAGCCATGTCCTGGATTTGGACGAAATTCATTTGGGAGAAAATCATCCGAATTGTAAAATGAATTATCTATCTTACTAATATTGAAATCATGAGAAAGGGCTTCTTCAGAAACATCAGTATTATCAAAATCACTTGGTGTTAGAACATGATGACCATTATCATCATCACCGGAATCATCATCACCTGAGTCATCATCAGCGGAATCATCGTCACCCGAATCATCATCACCCGAATCATCATCACCTGAGCCATCATCACCTGAGCCATCATCAGCGGAATCATCGTCACCCGAATCATCGTCACCAGAGTCATCGTCATCGGAATCATCGTCACCAGAGTCATCGTCACCAGAGTCATCGTCACCGGAATCATCGTCACCGGAATCATCGTCACCGGAGTCATCGTCACCGGAGTCATCGTCACCGGAGTCATCGTCACCGGAGTCATCGTCACCAGAATCATCGTCACCGGAGTCATCGTCACCGGAGTCATCGTCATCTTCTTCCTCCATCAGCAACTTAGGAATTTCTCTATCCTTAATTACTTTTAAATCTTGATCTTTTAATGTCAGATGATTATTTTCTAAGGAGACAGACTTGCTTAAATTGCTAAAAAATACAATCAATAAAATAAGCATCAGCCGACTTATTAATTTATAGAAATTTACTTTCATAAAAAATCCTTTCATATATACCTAATAAATAAGTTAATTGTAACTAAACTATGAATGCAATTTAATAAATCATTTTTAATTATGTAAATATTATTTTTAATTCCTGAAATTTAATTTAATAATATTGGTTGAATATTTATTATTTGAATGAATTTTGTTAATTTTAATATTGATTAAATGTTGAATATTATAAACCTTTAATAAATATGTCAAAGAAGCGAAAAAATAAAGAACAAACTGCTGATAGTCAAACATCAACAGATAATAAGAAGCATCCATTAGAACGCAGGAAAAGTCAATCAAAAAATATCGGGAATTCAAATTTTCTAAAGAAATTTGATAGAAATGAATTGATAATGGTTGCAGTTTTTTCTTTTGTTATAATTGCCGCAGGATATATTTTATATTCACCGGTGCTTGATTATGACCTTGTTTATTGTGATGATAATATTTTCTTACAGGATTACTATCCCCTGAATAAAAATCCTGAGAACATAAAGGAAGTATTTAATAAGACTATGGGTACAAGTTACTATCGCCCGATATTGAATGTATCAATAATTATGGATACTCAATGGTCACTCGAAAAACAATTTCCCGGAATAGATCCAAATTTGGTTGACTCAAGGAAAATCACTCCTGAGATATTTCATGCAACAAACTTAGTTTTTCATTTGTTAGCATCGTTTCTTGTATTTATATTTTTAGTCAAGCTAAATTATCCTGTAATTACTTCATTTTTATTTGGGATGGTGGTGGTTGTTCATCCATTACTCACTCCGGCTGCTTCCTGGATATCCGGGAGGAATGACTCAATGATAACAGTTTTTATTTTACTCTCATTTATAGCCATGATATTTTATTTTGAGAGGAAAGGTATTTGGAAGGTTACCGCATATTTATTTCATATTTTATTTTTTGCGGTTTCTTTATATACAAAAGAGATAGCTGCATTTTTCCCGTTTATCGGTTTTGCGTATTTGTATTTTATTGCATACAGGCAACCATCATTTGACAGACTAGGAACAACAGATAAAATTAAAAAAATTTTTGATACACAATATGCAATTTTATTATTCAGTCAATTCGTTATCGGGATGATTTGGTTTTTTATGAGACTGAAAGCTATTGAAGGAATAAAAAATCCTGATACTATTGGTTTGGTAGCTCTCCCTGATAATGCTCTAAGTGTTCCTGCATTAATAGGTAAATTTTTTCTACCAATTAAGATGATTGCATTATCCAGTTATGAATGGTTTTCAATAGGGACAGGATTTGTATTTATTGCGATTATAATATTTCTATTAATTTATCTGAAGGATTTGGATAAGGGAAAATCATGGTTTGGTCTTTTATGGTTTGGACTATTGCTGTTTCCGACCCTACTAATACGTATTGTTTATGTTGATGATTTCTTTGATTATGCAGAACATCGGGCTTATCTGGTTATGATAGGTTTAATTATATTTATAATTGAGGTTTTAAGGTCATATAAAGTGGATTTTAAAAAACCTATACCTATTGCCGTAATGGCAATTATTATCTTAGCTATGGGTTATAAATCTTATGGTTATCGTAATGAATTTGAAAACCGAAAATGTTTTTGGAGCCATATGACTGAAATGTATCCTTACAAGTCCAGAGGATATTTGGATTTGGGAAAAGCCTATTTAGTCGAAGATTCTCTTGATAAAGCTGAAGAACTTTACCATCTTGGAATTGAACGAAATCCTGACAACAGAAATCTATATATCGACCTGGCAGCAGTTTACCTGAAAAAAAATGATTATCCAAAAGCTGAAGAATATGCAAAAAAAGCACTTGCAATTGAACCAAATAATGTCATTGCTCATTTTAATTTGGGTAAATCTTATTTTGCACAGGGAAAATTGGAAGATGCTAAAAATGAATTTGAACTGGCTTGCAGGTCACCGAAATATCCGGATTGGTTCAAAGATTTAGGGGATGTTTATTATCGTCTTAATAATCTCCAAATGGCAATCCAGGCATATCAAAGAGCTATTACCGGTAACAGGCAAAACTATTTTGCCTATAATAACATGGGATTGGCTTATGCGAACTTAGGTAAGTTTAATGAAGCTAAGCAAAGCTGGACAAATGCGATTAATGTGAATCCAAAAATGTACGAAGCATATTATAATCTCATTAGAGTTTCTTTACTCATAGAAAAGAATATGGGACAAGCCCAGCAATATGTTAATATTTTAAAACAGCAGGGTGGAAAAATCCCGAATGATATTGCTCAGGTTTTAAAAAGCAAAGGAATTGCTTTTTAATTACGAATTACGAATTTAGATTTCCTGATTTATGATGACTCATGGTAATTTTTTTATTCATACATTTATTAAATGCGGATATTTTTATTAATATTAATTATAATGATGAATACCGGCAGTTTGCTTTGTGAAAATGCAGATTCTGTTGGCAATAGGATTGGTGTTAATACTAACAAGTTTAAGAATATCCTTGAAACAATATATTGGAATTATGTTGATAGTGTAGATATTGATTTCTTAAGTGAAGAAGCATTTAGAACAATTATGAAAACACTTGATAAAAATTCGATTTATTTAAATAAGGACCAATTATATACTCGTAAGGTTAACGACCAGGGTTCCGGTGTTGGCATTGGAGTTGAATTAAGACACATTAATGACACAGCTGTCGTTTATTATATCAAAGAAGGTAGTCCGGCAGATTCTGTGGGATTAAGACCTTTTGATAAAATTTTAAGTGTAAATGATATTAATGTTGTAGGAATGTCAATTGATGATATTTACGTATTGCTAAGAGGAGAAAAAAATACATTATTAAGTGTAAAATTCAAAGAAGGCTTTTCTGAAAAAATAAAAAAAATAGACATTATCAGAAACGAAGTCCAGATTTCATCTTTAAATATAGCATTGCTTATTCCGCAAACTCATGTCGGATATATTAGTTCAAAAAGCTTCTCAAAGATATCTCATTTAGAGTTTTATGAAGAAATTAAAAAACTCAAAAAAAGAGGTGCTGAAAGCTTTATTATAGATTTACGAGATAATCCCGGTGGCTTTTTGGAACAAGTGAGTTTGATAATTGATGAATTTCTTGAAGAAGGTAAAACAATATCTTATACGGAATCAAGAAATCCTATTTATAAACAGACTATAACATCGACAGATGGCGGCTGTTGCGAAACTATGCCCTTAGTCATGTTCTTGAATAAGAATTCCGCATCGGCATGTGAGCTTTTTGCAGGGGTATTGCAGGATTTCGACAGAGGATTAGTTATAGGACAAAGGTCTTTTGGGAAAAGTAGTGTTCAGCGTCTTTGGAATATGAATGATAGTACAGGTTTTCAAATGACAGTCGCAGAATATTTCACACCTTTAGGCAGGAGCATTGACATAAAGCATAAGGACAGTATAAACATTGACCCTGCCATGAAGTTGAATTTGGATGATACTACTTTTAGTAAAATATCAGAAATGATAAATCAATTCGGAGTCGGGAGTAGTTTACCGGTTTATCATTCTGAACAAGGTAGAACGATTTTAGGCGGCGGCGGAATTTTTCCGGATTACCTTGTCGAAGAAGAACAAAACACATTACTTACGAATATTTTATTACAAAGAAGCATTATCTTTGAATATGTTTATTTATACTTATCCGTCAATAATAAAACTCTGAAGGATGAATATAGTAATAATTTGGATAAATTTATAAGTAAATTTAAAATATCCGACAAAATGCTTTCTGAACTTAAAGATTTGAGTTTTAAAAAAAATATTTGGAATGAAGAAATGTTTCAAAAAGATAAAATAAAAATCGGCGACTATTTGAAAGCAACATTGGGAAGAGCCTTATTCGGAAATTCAGCGTACTTCAGCATTTTGATAAAGAGTGATAAATGGATTCAGAAAGCTTTGGAAATTATTCCAGAAACTAATGTTATTAATAAATAAAAGAAAGGAACAATATGACCATAAAGAAATCAGTAATTCTTTGGATTATATCAATTATACTTATGGGAGGGGTTGTTGTATATCAAAAGACAACCGGACCGACATATCCAAACAAAGGAGGAAAAGAAATATACGGCCAACATATAAATTATAGCTTACCTCGAAGTAATGATGGTACTTATACTGTTAATGTATTCGTAATTGATAAAAGTAAAACATTAAGTGGAACCTACAAGATTCGCAGGTTTAAAAGCCATGACGATTGGTCGGAGTATGATTTATCAAGGAACGGTGATTCGTTGTCTTTTGTTATTCCTCATCAATCTGCGGCAGGAAAAATGATGTATCAGATATTTTTAACTAAAGGAGAACAACCAAAAATAGCTTTAAATGATAATCCAATTATATTGAGATTCAGGGATGCTGTTCCCGGATTGGTTGTTTTATTTCATCTTATATTTATCTTTGCAACAATCATCCTTTCTATCCGAACCGGCTTTGAAGCATTTTACAGAGGTAATAAAGTAAAAATATTTACAATATTAACACTAATTTCATTGATACTGGGCGGATTTGTTTTTGGACCTTTGATGCAAAAATTTGCATTTGGTGCATATTGGACAGGATGGCCGATGAAAGGTTTATTTAATATTGCCGACCTTACCGACACGAAGACCTTTGTAGCCTTAATCTTTTGGATAATAGCTCTTTGGGCGGCATATAAAAAACCTGAAGGAAGAAAATGGCAGGTAATTGCTTCAGTTGTATTAATTATTGTGTATATGATACCACACAGCTTACTGGGTTCAGAAATTGATTATACTAAAATCGAAAAAAAGAAAACAGAACAAACAAAAGAATAAATAAATGGATACAATAACCGCAATAATGACAAGAAGAAGTATTCGTAAATATACGAATCAATTTGTTACTGATGAAATGGTAAAGACAATACTTGAAGCAGGGATGCAGGCACCTTCTGCAGGCAATCAACAATCATGGCACTTCATAGTCATTCGCGATAAAGAAATATTTAAGTCAATTCAGAAGTTTCATCCATATTCAAAGATGTTGGATGAAGCTTCTGTTGCAATTCTTGTCTGTGGCGATCTAAATCTTGAGACATACAAAAATTATTGGGTGGTTGATTGCTCTAATGCGGCAGAAAATATTTTGTTAGCTGTTCATGCTTTAGGATTAGGTGCTGTCTGGCTGGGTGTTCATCCAAGGGAAGAACGAACAGAGCCTATGAAAAAATTATTTCAACTTTCAGATAATATTCAACCTCATTCTCTTATTTCTATAGGATATCCTGCAGAAAGCAAATACCCCGAATATCGGTATAAAGCAGAAAGAGTTCATTATGATAAATGGTAATTTAAAAAATTTTGGAGAATTAATATGAAGAAGTCTATTGGTCAGCAAACTTTGGTTTATCCTCATCCGGTATTCATTGTCGGCACTTATGATATAAAAAATGTTCCGAATATTATGGCGGTTTCTTGGGGTGGTATTTGCTGCAGCAAACCTCCCTGCGTTGCAATATCATTAAGGAAAGCAACATATTCATATAGCAATATTACATTGAATAAGGCATTTACAGTCAACATTCCTTCTGAAAAATATGTGAAGGAAGCTGATTATGTTGGAATTGTATCCGGCAGGGATGTAGATAAATTTTCAGATACCAAACTAACACCAGTTAAAAGTAGTAGTGTTAATGCTCCTTACGTTGAAGAATTTCCACTTGTATTGTGCTGTGAACTCTATAAAACGGTTGAGATTGGTTTGCACACACAATTTATTGGTCAAATTATGGATGTACTAATTGATGAAAGTTGTCTCGACGAGAATTGGAAACCTTCATTAGATGCAATCAATCCATTTTGCTATGATTCTGCATCTAAACATTATTATTCAGTCGGAGAGAAAATATTAAGAGGATTTACAACAAAAGAAATTAAGTAGTCAACAGTCGAAAGTTGTTTGTCCTAAGTGAAATTTGTTAAATAATTTTTAATATATTTGGAGAAATATGAAATTAGATTGGTTGCTTGAATACAACCCTGTGTTATTAGCCCTCTTTGCCACATTATTTACTTGGGGAGTTACGGCATTAGGAGCTTCTATGGTATTTTTCTTTAAATCGATTAATAAGAAGATACTTAATTCTATGCTTGGATTTGCCGCCGGTGTAATGATTGCAGCCAGCTTTTGGTCATTGCTCAAACCTGCCATAGAAATGGCTGAGTCAAGTGGAATCCAAGGATGGATACCGGCTTTGGTTGGTTTTTTATCGGGAGGTGCTTTTTTATATATGGTTGATAGAATTCTTCCTCATTTACACTTGGGATTAGCTATAGATAAAGCAGAAGGAATTAAAACATCATGGCAACGGAGTATTTTGCTTGTTCTTGCTATTACTTTGCACAATATTCCTGAGGGATTAGCAGTGGGTGTTGCTTTTGGAGCTTTAGCAATAAACCCTGATATGGGAATTCTTACCGGTGCCATCGCACTTACCATTGGAATTGGTCTACAGAATTTTCCGGAAGGTGCGGCAGTTTCCATTCCGCTCAGACGCGAAAAATTTTCGAGATTAAAAGCTTTCAATTACGGTCAACTTTCCGGGATCGTAGAACCAATAGCCGGTGTGATTGGAGCATATTTGGTTTTAATGATGACTCCTTTGCTTCCTTATGCTCTTTCATTTGCAGCAGGAGCAATGATATTTGTTGTTGTTGAAGAGTTAATACCGGAATCTCAAACAGGTAATGAAACGGATTTATCCACGATTGGAGCAATGTTAGGTTTTGCAACGATGATGTTGCTTGATGTGGCCCTTGGTTAGATATTTTTATCAAAGATGTTATGATTTAAAGATTTATCTATGTATTAGGTGAAATCTTTCATTTCAATCATTTCCAATTGTTTAACCTTTTTTTTCACACACCTCGAATACAATTTTCCTGAAAAATATAAATTATTCGCAAATAATTCGTAAATTAGTTATAACTAAAATATATATTCGTCATTATTAAATATTATTAAGGATGGTTTATGAAATATTTATCAATTATTTTTTGTTTTTGTTTATTATCAGCAAGTAATGTTTTAGCTGACCAACGTAACTTTGTCTGGACTTATGAGTACATGGTAATGGAACCGGGTAGAGCAGAAATTGAGCAGTACACAACTTTTTCGAGCATAGATGCTGGCGAGTTTAAAAGCAACACATCTACTGAATTGAATTTTGAAGCTGAAATCGGAATGAACAAACATTTCGATTTTGCCGTTTATCAGAATTTCAAACAAGGAACCGACGGAGTTTTGAAGTACTCCGGTTTCAAATTGCGTTCAAGGTTGTTAATTGGTGAAAAGAACCAATTTTGGATGGACCCCTTGGTTTATCTTGAATACAAGAGCAATCCCGACTTTTCATCACAAGCAATCGAAACGAAGTTGATTTTAGAAAAAGATTTCGATGATTTTCGTTTGTCACTCAATCCATACTTTGAATTGGAATTTAAAGACGAAGAAAGTGAATTTATTCCTAAGTATGCAATAGGTGCTACATATAAATTCGGAAAGTTATTTAATTTTGGATTTGAAAGCAAAGGCGATAAGAATGGCTATTACTTTGGTCCTACATTGTCCCATGGCACAGAAAATCTTTGGGTTGCGCTAGGAAGTTTGCATGGTATCGGCAAAATTGAAGAAGGTAAACCTGAAATACAGATTAGGATGATTTTGGGAATACATATTTAATAAACTAAACTCAAAATCAATTCCCATGTCTTTTCTACATGCTCTTGTATTACATTTGTCAGTGCAATGACAATGCGTATTGTATATTTTCCGTTCAGCTTTGTATGTGTCATATAAGATTTTCCTGTAGCATTGACTTTGTTTAATAACTGCTCATTGATTTGATTAAGTTGAACTTCATCTGTTATTCCTTTTGGCTTATATCTGAAGCAGATTACATTGAAATTGACAGGTGCTAATATTTCAAATTCGGGATGAGCTTCGATTTTCATTTTAAGTTCATTTGCAATTCTGATATGTTCCCTCAACTTCTCTTGTAAACCATTAACACCAAAAGAACGCAACACAAACCACAACTTCAATGCACGAAAACGCCTGCCGAGAGCTATGCCCCAGTCACGATAATTATTAACCTGAGAATCAACTTTAGTTTTTAAATACTCAGGCATTATTTCAAATGTCCTTATCAAAGCTTCTTTGTCCCGAACAAAGTATGCAGAGCAATCAAAATTTGTAAACAGCCATTTGTGTGGATTGAAAACGAATGTATCAGCAAATTCGATGCCCTTTAAATAATGCCTATACTCAGGGAGAATGAGTGCAGAGCCGGCATAAGCTGCGTCAACATGAAGCCACATGTCGTATTCCTTTGCAATTTTCCCGATTTCTTCAAGCGGGTCAACAGCCGTTGAGCCTGTTTTTCCCAATGCCGCTACAATACAAAGAGGTCTGTATCCTTTTTGGATATCGATAACAATTGCATCGTTGAGTTCTTCGGGAATCATTTTAAATTCATCATCAACAGGGATTTTAACAAGATTTTCCTTGCCGATACCTGCTATTTTCACTGCTTTTTCTATTGATGAATGAGCTTCAGTAGAGCAATAAATACGATAGTTTTCAGCCGATGTAAATCCATGTTTATTGATATCGAAATTTGAATAATATTCTCTTGCTGTTAGTATGGAAACCAATGTTGCAGTTGATGCTGTATCCTGAATCACTCCGGAAAATTCATTTGGCAGACCAATCATTTGACGAAGCCAAATCATCATTTTTTCTTCGAGTTCAGTGGCGGCTGGGGAGGTTTCCCA